>NZ_AEIQ01000070.1:0-41726 GCF_000152185.1 Dermacoccus sp. Ellin185
TGGGGCGGTCGGCGCGGGCGGCGTGGGTGGCGTGGCCGGCCCGGGTGGGGCGAATCCCGCCGATCACCTGGGCACAGCGTCGGCGACGAGCGACACTCCGAGCGGGGGGCAGCACCGGCGCAGCGTCTGGCTGGCGGTGACGCTCGTCGCCGGTCTCGCGCTCATCGCGCTCGTCGCGTGGCTGCTGCTGCGCGACTCCTCCTCGTCGCATGGCGCAGCTCCGGCGCCGTCATCGTCGACGTCGAGTCGTTCGGCGCAGCCACGAGACGTCCCCCTGTCGGGCGCGCTGTCGGGCGGGGCGCGCACGGCGAGCGTGCGCGTCGGCGGATCTTCGTACGACGACGCCGTCGTGCCGTTGCTCACGGACCGTCAGGCGTGCACCGCCGCGGCACAGTTCGCCCTCGATCGTCGCTACGACGAGGTGGCGTTCACCGTCGGCGCCACCGACGCCCAGCCCGGGGGGACGAACATGCAGCCCGAAGGTACGACGACCGTGACCGTCCGCGTCGACGGCAGCGCCAAGCAGACCGTCACCCTCGGCGGCAAGCAGGCCAAGACACTCCGCGTGCCCGTCAGCGGTGCGCGGACGTTGAGCGTCGACACCGACTCGATCGGCTGCTCGCCCGCGCTCGACACCGCCCCGGTCGCCCTCGTCGCCGGCACCCTGCGCAAATCCTGACGCCCTGGGCGCCCCGCGCCGCCCTCAGGCCCTGGATACCCCCGGCGCCACCCACTCACTCAGGCCCCGCCCACCTGCGATTTTCGTCCGCATTCGCGAATCTGGCCCACACTCGCGAATCTCGTCCACATTCAACTCGAACCAACTGCGTGACGAGCCGCCCCCTGACGGCTCGTCACGCAGTAGACCTCGGTGGGTCACCGATTCGGCGTCAACCGGTCAGCGCATCAGCTCCGGCGCGACGTGGCCGAAGCGGTGCAGTGTCCGCGAGATGGCCTGCTCGCGCAGGAACGTCAGCAGTTCCCGGCGTCCCGTCGACAGCACCTCGCCGAACAGCGGCGTGATGCTCGCGCCCTGGTCCTCGCCGGGAGCTGAGGCGAGCGCGGCGGCCGTCTCGCCGTCGGCGTCCGCGCCGACCATGCGGATGCGCAGCGGCTCGCCGCCGCGCGTGCCCTCACGGCACCACGTGACGAACTGCGCCGAGCTCTCGACCGACCCCATGCGGTTCAGCCAGACGAGTGCCTGACGTCCCTCGCCCGTCGCCGCCAGGCGCGTCAGCGCCGGCTGCAGCGCGACATCCCACGACAGGTACACGCTCGAACCGACGAGGTGCGCTCCGAGTACGAGTCGCGCCACCTCGGCGAGCGTGCGGTCCGCGACGGCGTCGACGTCGCCGTCCGCCGAAGTCTCGCCGAGCTCCGCGCGCACGACGACCTGCGGCTGCGGGCGGTAGCGGAAGACGTTCGACTCGGCGCGCAGCGACGACGGGTCGGCCTCGATGCCGAGCTCCTCGCGCCACGCGAACGCGTCGGAACGCAGCGACGCATGCAGCCACTCGCGGTCGGCTTCGTTTCGCGCCAGCGGCGACAGGATCTCGAGCAGGTCGCGCACCCGCGGCATGATCGGCGCGCCCTGACGCGCGACGCCGTCAGACACCCACGTGCCGAACTGCGCGACGTAGTTCGGCCCGCCCGCCTTCGCGCCGGGGCCAATGACGGATTCCTTCCACCCGCCGAAGCTCTGACGCTGCACGATCGCGCCCGTGATGTGACGGTTGACGTAACAGTTGCCCGCTTCGACGTGCTCCTGCCAGTACGTGACCTCGTCCTCGTCGAGGCTGTGGATGCCAGCGGTGAGGCCGAACTGCGTCGCGTTCTGCAGTTCGAGCGCCTCCTCGAGCGTGTCGGCGTGCATGAGGCCGAGCACGGGGCCGAAGACCTCGGTCATGTGGAAGAACGAGCCGGGCTTCACGCCGTCCTTGAGGCCGGGGCTCCACAGGCGGCCGGTGTCGTCGAGCTGCTTCGGCTCGACGAGCCACGTCTCACCCGGTTCGAGCGTCGTCAGCGCCTTGAGCAGCTTGCCCGACGGCGGCTCGATGACTGGGCCCATCGTCGTGCCGAGGTCGCTCGGCCAGCCGACGCGCAGCGACTTCACGGCGTCGACGAGCTGCTCACGGAACCGCTTCGACGTCGCGACCGAGCCGACGAGGATGCCGAGCGAGGCAGCCGAGCACTTCTGCCCGGCGTGCCCGAACGCCGACTTCATGAGGTCGGCGGCGGCGAGGTCGAGGTCGGCGGCGGGCGTGACGACGAGTGCGTTCTTGCCGCTCGTCTCACCGAACACGCGCGGCCCACCGGCGTGACGCGCGCGCCACCCGGCGAACAGGCGACCCGTCTCGATCGAGCCGGTGAGGATGACGGTGTCGACGTCGTCGTGCGCGACGAGCGCGCGGCCGTTGTCGTCCTCCTCGACGCGGACGACCTGCGCGGCGTCGCGCGGGATGCCCGCAGCCCACAGGGCCTCCATCGCGACCTCGACGCAGCCGACCGTCTGCGGTGCCGGCTTGATGACGACGGCCGATCCGCTCGCGAGCGCCGCGAGCACCGAACCGATCGGGATGGCGACGGGGAAATTCCACGGCGGAGTGACGAGCGTGAGGCGGTGAGGCTCGAATCGTGCTCCGTCAGAAGCCATTCCGGTGACCAACTCTTCGCAGCGGTCAGCGTAGTAGCGCGCGAAGTCGATCGCCTCGGAGATCTCCGGGTCGACCTGGTCGATCGTCTTGCCCCCCTCGGCGGCCGCGACGGTGACGAGATCACCGCGACGCTTCTCGATCTCCCGCGCCGCCTCACGCAGCAGCGCGGCACGCTCGGCGTTGGAACGTCCGGCCCACCCGGCCTGCGCCGCGACGCCGCGCGCGACGACGTCGTCGACCATCTCGCGCGACGTGAGCTGCGGCGACGTCAGCGGCGCCGGCTGACGCGTGACGGCCTCACGCGCCCACTCGCGCACCGCGGGCAGCGCCGGGTCGGAGTCGGGCGTGTTCTCGAAGAAGTCGCCGATCGGCGCGCGCTCGGGCGAGCGTCGCGGGCCGACGGGCGTCGAGGCGATCGCGTCGATCGACTCACGGAAACGTCGCTCCTGGTCCTGCATCGCCGACAGCGCACCGGTGCCGACGAGGCCGTCACGCACGTACTTGTGACGCTCGGCCGCACCCTCGTCGTGGCTGAACATGGCGTGCAGGAAGTTCTGCTCCGCCGCGTTCTCCTCGAGGCGACGGATGAGGTAGGAGACGGCGACGTCGAAGTCCTCGCGCTTCACGACGGGCGTGTAGAGCAGGACGGTGCCGACGTCGGCCTTCACCGCGCGGGCCTGCGACGGCGCCATGCCCTGCAGCATCTCGACGTCGAGGTGCTCGCTCACGCCACGCTTCTCGGCGAGCAGGTGCGCCATCGCGACGTCGTACAGGTTGTGCGAGGCGACGCCGAGGCGGCACACCTCCATCGCGTCGGGGCGCGTCGCGCGCTCGATGAAGCGCAGGTAGTTCGCGTCGACGTCCTCCTTCGACGTGTACGGCGCCTGCTTCCAGTCGTGCAGTTCGGCCTCGACGCGCTCCATCGCGAGGTTCGCGCCCTTGACGAGACGCACCTTGATGCCCGCGCCACCGTTGGCCTTGCGCTCCTTCGCGAACGCGATGAGACGCTCGAGCGCCGGCACCGCGTCCGGCAGGTAGGCCTGCAGGACGATGCCCGCCTCGAGGTCGTGGAACTCCGGCTCCGACAGCAGGCGCGTGAACAGCTCGATCGTCAGGTCGAGGTCGCGGTACTCCTCCATGTCGAGGTTGACGAACTTCTTCTTGATGTCGCCGCGGTTGACGTTCGCGGCGCCCCCACCCGGCTGGCCTGCGTCGGCGTTGGCGTCACCGGTGTTCGACGATGGCGACGACGCGTCGCTCGCCGTGCCGTTCGCGACGCGGTAGATCGGACGCAGCCGCTCGAGGGCGCGCTCGACGGTGCCCTCGGCGTCCCACGTCGAGATCTGCGAGACGAGGCAGCTGACCTTGATCGAGACGTAGTCGACGTCGTCGCGCGCGAGCAGTTTGCGCGTCTCCTCGGTGCGACGCGCGGCCTCGGCCTCACCGAGGACGGCCTCCCCGAGCAAATTGATGTTGAGGCGGAAGCCGTCGGCGTGCGCCTTGGCGAGGTGCTTCGCGAGCGTCGGGTCGCTCGCGTCGACGACGAGGTGGCCGACGAGCTGACGCAGACGCGTGCGCGCCGCGGGCACGACGACGGGCGGCATCGTCGTCGCGAGGCGGGAACCGAGGCCGAGCAGCTTCGCGTCGAGCTTGCCCATGAACCCGGTCGCCTCGTTCGACGACAGGCGCGCGAGCTCGCGCGCAGCGGCCGTGTTGTCCTCGGGGCGCGCGACGCGGTCGACGAACTTCACCGCGAGGTCGAGGCCCTTCTCGTCACGCAGCAGCGCGCCGAGCTGGTCGCTCGTGCGCTTCTCGGCCTTCGTCTGGCCGGCCTCGGTCGCGTCGCTCCAACGGTTCGCGAGGGCGACGGCGTCCTCGACGAGTTCGTGCAGTTCGGCGAACGTCGCAGCGTCGTCGGACGGGGTGGTGTCGTCGGACGGGGTGGTGTCGACGGTGGTGGCGCCCGGGGTGCGGGGTGCGTCAGTGATCTGGCTCATACCACCAGTCAAACCCCTCCTGACCGCTAAAGTCTTGCCCGCCTGCCGCAGCCTCGCCGCGGGTATCGGCCAGAACGGCTCGTCGTGACGGTTCGTGTCGCCGGCGGGACGGGAAGACCCAGGGACCTGTGGGGCTGGCGAGGTCTGTGGGCCTGGCGGTGCCGACACGCCCGCTACCCTTCCCTCATGACGACGGCACCGACGCTCGACGCCTTACGTGGCGCGCTCGGACCCGCCGTCCTCGAAATGGTCGATCACCTGCCGGGCACGATGTTCTGCGTCAAGGGTGCGGACGGTCGCTACCTCGCCGTCAACCCGACGTTCGTCGAGCGCACGAACAAGCGCTCGCGCGGTGACGTCGTCGGGCGTCGCGCGGCCGAACTGTTCGTGCCGGAGCTCGCCGAGCGCTACGAGGAGCAGGACGCGCGTGTCCTGTCGTCCGGCAAGCCGCTGTTCAACGAGCTCGAGCTGATCCGCGCCTCGGGCGGGCCGTTTCGTTGGCACATCACGGCGAAGGTGCCGCTGCGCGACCAGGCGGGGCGTGTCGTCGGCATCGCCAGCATGTCGCAGGACGTCGGCGAGGCCGCCGAGGACGACCCGGCGATGACGTCGCTCGGCGCCGTGCGCGCCTACATCGACGCGCACCTCGACCAGCCGGTGACGTCGCAGGATCTCGCCCGCGTCGCGGGATGCTCGGTCGACACGCTGGAGCGACGCTCGCGCCGCGTGTTCGGACGTTCGCCGCGCCAACTGGTCCTGTCGTCACGCATCGACGCCGCGCGCGAGATGCTCACCGCCAAAGAGCTGACGCTGGCGCAGATCGCCGACCGCTGTGGCTACTCCGACCAGGCCGCGTTCAACCGCACGTTCACGCGCCTCGTCGGCATGCCCCCGGGACGTTATCGCCGCGAGCGCCGCACCCAGGGCTGACGTGATCCGACCCGACCCGACCTGATCCCGAGCCCCACCCCAGCCAACGGCCGGCACCGCCCGCGCGCCGACAGCATCCCGATTCTGCGATCTTCGTCCACCTTCACCGTTCATCGCTCCGACCCCGGCCGTCACCGCCGCGCCTCGTCTTGATCCGCGGCCCGCGACGCCCCATGGGGCGTCCTCGCGAAATAGCGTGGACCTGCATGCCCTTCGAACCCGACGAAAGGACGCCTCTCATGGCCGACATCGCCACCGCCGACCTCTATGACGAGCTCGGCGACGCGCTCGACTCGTGCTCCACCCAGTTCACTCAGTACGGCGGACGCGCGCGGTTCAACGGCACGATCGTGACGATCAAGTGCTTCCGCGACAACCAGATCGTCAAGGAGACACTCAACTCGCCGGGCGCGGGCAAGGTGCTCGTCGTGGACGGCGACGGCAACGTCGAGAGCGCCTTGATGGGCGACATGATCGCCGAGGCCGCTGTCGCGAACGGGTGGGAGGGCGTCATCATCAACGGCGCCATCCGTGACAGCGCCGCCGTCGCGAAACTCGACCTCGGCACCAAGGCTCTCGGCACGAACCCGCGCAAGTCGGCGAAGGACGGCAAGGGCGAGAAGGACGTTCCGGTGACGTTCGGGGGCGCCACGTTCACGCCCGGCGACCATCTGTGGAGCGACGAGGACGGCATCGTCGTCACGTCCGCGGAACACGCCTCAACCGTCCTGTCTTGACGGGCCCGACAAGCCCGACCTGACGCCGATCTCGACGCAGCCCGCATGGCAGGCCTGCCTCGCAGGTCCGGCCGACGTCGATGCCACCCGCGCACCGCGTCGTCCGCGTGCCGCGCCGGGCCGCACCGCGCCACCACATGCCGCGACGCGATCGAACGCCCCGCGAGAGTGGCGAGGGGCCACCTGCTCGCCTACCGTTACGCCCATGAGTTCAACTGTCGCGTGCATCGGTTTTACCGACCCCGCTGCCCTGGCCGCCCTGGCGCACGACAAGGGTGCGCCGGCGCACGAGTTGTCGAGCACGACGCGTTGGGTCGACTCGAGTGGCGCGATGCTGTTGCTCGACCGCACGGCGCAGTACGCGCGCCCTGGTTTCGACACGCCGGTGCGCACTCCGTACCGCGGCATCACGCCGCTCGAGAACGGTCTCGCGCAGGTGACGCTGACGGACGTCTCGGGTTTCGAGCTCGACCCGTTCACGGTCGTGCCGAACAACCGGTACACGGTCGGTTGGGCCGCGGTGGGGCGCGTCGCGCTCGTCGCGATGGGTGTCGACACCGAGTTCTTCGCGACGGTCGAGGATTTCTTCGACTCGCCCCGCAGTGCGATGCCCGGCGTCGAAGGTGAGCCGCCGGCCGAGGTCAAGCAGTTCGGTCTGCCGTGGCCGCCGCCGATGGAGATCGAGACGTTCCTGCCCGCCACGTCGAGCGATTCGCCTCTCGCGACGTTGAGCGGCACCGTCCAGTTCGCCGAGATCCGCACGAACTCCGTCACGGGCCACGAGTTCCTCGTCTCCCGCATCGCGACGGTGTGCGGCGAGATCGACCTGTGCACCCCCGTCCCCCTCGACGGCGTGCCGGCACCGGGGTCGGTGACGGTCGGTCAGGTCGAGCTGCTCGCCGGTTTCCCGGCGCACGGTCTCGACGACCCGTCGGCCGCGTACGACTCCCCCGCCGAACGCGTCGGCCCGACGTTCCGTGACGGCGACCCGCACTCGCACTCCCCCGACGACGTCATGCCGATGGATGCCCCCGATCTGCCCGACGGCCTCGTCCTCGGCGAGGACGGCGTCGTGCGCACCACCGAGGAGCACGCAGCGTGGAAGGGCGGTGACCCCGAGGCCGGGTTGCGCCCGAAGCCGGTCCCCACGCCCTCCACGCGCGAAGAAACCTCCACCGAGGACGCCCTCGACGCCCGACGCGAACTGCCCACCGAGCCTGACGTGGTCGAGCCCGGCGCCGACGAAGCGGGCGAGTCGATGGGTGTTTCTCAGAGCGGACGCCCCCAGAACGCTGATGCCGCGAGCGCTGACACCACTGACACCCCCGACGCGACTGATACGCCCGGTGCGCCGTCACGCGCGGCGAACCAAGCGCCCACCTCCGGTGCCGCACGCACCGACGTCCCTGGCGCGTCGACCGAGACGCCGAACCAACCGCCGGCCTCCGGTACGGCGACCCCCCAGACGCCCGAAGCAACCGCCGCCAGCGCCTCCGACGACGACAGCGCCCCGCGCCCGGGCGAGACGCGTCGTGAGTGGCGGGCTCGCACCGGTCGCTGACGGCGCGCAGGTCAGCCGACGGGGCGGTCACCACCGTACGGGCTGCCGTCGCGGTTGGGCTCCAGCACGTACAGCACGTCGAGCTCGACGGCCCATCCCTGCGGGCCGGCGTCGCCTGACTGCTCCGAACACTTGAAAACCTTCCAAAATCTTGGCTGGACCTGGCGCATGAGCGACTACCCAGAACGCCACGCCTTGGGCAGGATCGATGTCATCAACCTCAAGGATCTTCCCGCGCTCAGCCGCGATGTTCCCCTCGACCTGCCGAGCATCCAAGCCGGGTGGCCCGACTTCGAGCACGCCTTCGACTCCCTGAGGGGACGACGCATGATGGGCCTCGTCTACGGCGGATCGCACATCTACCGCATGTGCTCGATTCGGTTGGATCGCGACGCCGCAAATTCGCTGGGTCTGGACGAGACGACGATCCCGGGTGGCGCCTACCTTCGGCTGCGCCTACGAGGTGAAGCGCCGGAGGTCTACGGGCACATCGGCGAGGCGTTCGACGTCCTCTTCGGCTCGGCAGATCACGACTCGTCCCGTCCGCAGATCGAGAGTTATCGACGTGAAGGCGAGGTCGACTGCCTCCTCCCGATCCTGGCGTAGTTGACGAGGGTCCCCCACCACAGACCGCTTTACGTCATGTCGCTGATGGCGATCCCATCACCGAGGACGGTGGCATGGCGCCATGAGGGGATGACTTCGCGATCTGCGAGGGTGAACGTTCGTCATCTCGTCAAGCCTCCTGGATGTTGTGTCATGAACGCGCGCCATTTCACGCGTTGATGACACAAGATCGCGCCGGGGTCGGCGAGCGCCGAGCACCCCGTCAGCCACGCCCTCGCCGCTGCCACACCGAACCCGCCAGTTCGCCCACAGAGACGAAGGTCCCAGAGCTGCTCACCCCGGCGGCGGAAGCTTTTGTCAGTTGTGAGAGGCACAATGTCTGAGTGAACTCCGCTCTGCCACCGCGCCCTGCCCGCTCGTCAGGCACCCCGCGCCGCGGCCCGCTGCTCAAGCGCGCCGCGTGGCGCGCTGCCGAGGTGTTCACGACGCCGGCGCCGCCGCAGGAGTTCGCGCGCCTGTTCAACCCACTCGTCTCGAGCCGTCAGCTGCGCGGCGTCGTCACCGCCGTGCGCCATGAGACGGCGAACTCGGCCACGATCGAGTTCGCACCCGGCGGCACGTGGGACGCGCACAAGGCCGGCCAGTACGCGCGCATCGGCGTCGAGATCGACGGGGTGCGCAACTGGCGCTCGTACTCCCTCGTCACCGCCGAGGGCCACGACCCGGCGATCACCGTCACCGCAGTCGGGCGCGTCTCGAGCCACCTCGTGCACCACACCGAGCCCGGCGACCTGCTGTTCCTCGCGCCGCCGCAGGGCGACTTCCTCCTGCCCACCGGCCCGCGCCCCCTGCTCATGCTGACGGCGGGCAGCGGCCTCACGCCCGTCATGTCGATGCTGCGCACCCTGCTGCCGCAGCGGCGCGACGCGGACGTCGTCGTCATCCACTCCTCGCGCACCCCCGACGAGACGCTGTTCCTCGACGAACTCACGCAGATGAACGACGCACACCACAGCCTGACGCTCGTGCACCGCTTCACCGAGCACGAAGGCCGCCTCGACCTCGCGACTACCCACGACCTCGACACGCTCTGCCCCGACTGGCGCAGCCGCAAGACGTACGTCTGCGGGCCGCAGGAGATGCTCGACGACGCCGAACGTCTCTGGCACAGCGAGGATCTGCCGCACGAGCTGAGCGTCGAACGCTTCGCCCCGACCCTGTTCGCCGACCCCGACGCGCGCGGCGGCGTCGTCACGTTCGAGAAGTCCGACAAGGAGGCGAGCGCCGAGGGCAACACGACGCTGCTCGAGGTCGGCGAGGACGCAGGCGTCCTGCTTCCGTCCGGGTGCCGCATGGGCATCTGCCGTACCTGCCTGACGCCGCTCGTCAGCGGCACCGTGCGCAATCTGTCGTCGGGCGAACTGTGCTCCGACGAGGGCGAACTCATCCAGACCTGCATCAGCGCCGCCGTGGGCCCGGTCCACCTCGACGCGTGAGTAGCGATGACGTCACCATGACCACCCACGGCGCATTCCGCCGACCCGACGCGCCCGCCCTGAGCGCACGATCCCGCTGCGTCGTCAGCCCCTCGACGCCCCGTCACGCCGCGCTGACCGGACGCGCGGCCACCTCACGTCCTCTTTCCCAATCCGGCGAGAACGAACCCGACCAGGAGTTCAGCTCATGACATCCGTCCTCAACGCCCTCAAGCCCGGCGCCGCCGATTCGAAGACGGCCCGCGCGGCCGCGAAGCCCGACAAGCGCACCGGCGTCCTGCCGACGCACGGCCACCTCGCCGTGCGCCCGCCGACGGCCGCGCACCTCAGTGACGACGACGTCGAACGCCTCGGCGCCGAACTCGACGCGATCCGTGACGAGGTGCTCGCCGAGCGCGGCGCGAAGGACGCTGCGTACGTCAAGCGCATGGTGAAGATCCAGCGTGCGACGGAACTCGCGGGCCGCGTCTGCATGATCGGCAGCCGCTCGAAGATCGCGTGGAGCGCCGGCGTCGGCCTCATCGCGCTCGGCAAGGTGCTCGACAACATGGAGCTCGGCCACAACGTCCTGCACGGCCAGTGGGATTGGATGCGCGACCCCGACATCCACTCGACGACGTGGGAGTGGGATTTCGTCGCGCCCGCCCGCGGCTGGCAGCACACGCACAACGACCTGCACCACACGTGGACGAACGTCATCGGCAAGGACCGCGACGTGGGCTACAACATCCTGCGCGTCAGCGACGACCAGCCGTGGAAGCCGCGCGACCTCGCGAACCCGCTCGTCAACCTCGTGCTCGCGCCGATGTTCGAATGGGGCATCGCGAGCTACGACATCGAGTGGGATCAGTACAAGGCCGGGTACAAGTCGCGCGAGGCCGTCATGGCCGACATCGCGGCGCTGCGCGACAAGGCCATCGCGATGGTCGCCAAGGACTACGTCGCGACGCCGCTCGCTGCGGCTACCGTCGGCGCGCTCGTCGGCAAGGCCCTCGGACGACCGACGAACTTCCGTTCGACGGCGCTGCGCGCGCTCGGCGGCACCGTCGCGGCGAACGCGCTGCGCAACGTCTGGGCGCACGCCGTCATCTTCTGCGGTCACTTCCCCGACGGCGTCGACACCTTCGACGAACGCATGATCGACGGCGAGACGCGCGGCGACTGGTACATCCGGCAGATGCTCGGCTCGGCGAACATCTCCGGCACCCGCACGTTCCACACGCTGACGGGCAACCTCAGCCACCAGATCGAGCACCACCTCTTCCCCGACCTGCCGAGCAACCGCTACATCGAGGTCGCCCCCAAGGTGCGCGAGATCTGCGAACGCTATGGCCTGCCGTACAACACGGGACGATTCGGGCGTCAGCTCGGCTCGACGTGGAAGAACATCTGCGTCCTCGCAGTCCCGACACGTGACGAATGGGCCGCCTACCGCGCCGGTTGATCGCCTCTGCCCCTCGACGAACCCGCACGTCCTGTCTCGACGGGAGTGCGGGTTCGCACGCTCCGTCGGACGGGCGTGTGAGCGCGCGGGAGCACCCAACCCGCACGTTGCCGTCGCGACTGGGCGCGATAGTTCGCGTATCCGCTGAGCGCACAGCTCGCCGAGTCGCCGCCACCCTGTGAAGTAGCTCATAATGGGCTGTGCATGCCCGATCTGCTCGAGACCGAGCCTCGCGGGCCTTCATCGAAAGGTGACTCACGTGTCACTCACCTCCCGCGTCGCCGCCGGTTTCGGCACCGCGCTCGTCGCTGTCTCGTTCGCCGCTCCGGCCCTCGCCGAGCAGCCCGCCCCGAAGCCGACGATGCCCGCCACCATCGAGCAGCTGGCTGCCAAGCTGCCGCCGTTCCCCGGCGAGAACGCCACGGACGCGCAGATCGAGGCGTGGTTCCAGCAGGCGTCGAAGGCCCTCGGCCTGCCGCCCTTCCCGGGTGAGAACGCCACGGACGCGCAGGCGTACACGTACGTCAAGGCCGTCGTGAAGCTGCTCGGCCTGCCGGCACTGCCCGCGATGGACGCC
Source organism: Dermacoccus sp. Ellin185 (assembly GCF_000152185.1). NCBI lineage: Bacteria > Bacillati > Actinomycetota > Actinomycetes > Micrococcales > Dermacoccaceae > Dermacoccus > Dermacoccus sp. Ellin185. The sequence continues at coordinate 11,964 of NZ_AEIQ01000070.1, forward strand.
TCCGACGCCGAGTACGACGCGTGGGCCGGCAAGGTCGCCACGATGTTCGGCCTGCCGAAGCCGCCGTCGGCCAACGCGTCCGAAGCACAGTGGGACGCCTGGTTCACCACGCTCATGGGCATGTCCGGCATGCCGCAGATGCCGGGCGGGATGCCGCACAAGCCGGGCGCGTCCCACACCTCGTCGAAGCCGGCCGGCCCCGTCGTCCAGACCGACCGCGTCGCGCCGTCGTCGAACACCGGCGCGCTGGCGGGCGCTGCCGCGCTCGCGTTCGCTGCGGCGGGTGTGACGCTCGTCATGCGTCGCCGAGCATCGCGCTGACGCAACGCTTTTCCCGGGTGACGCCCGTCGAGCCACGGCTCGGCGGGCGTCGCGCGTTTGCGGCGGGCCGGGGCTCGGTCATTAGACAGGTGGAGAACCCGCACGGAGCAACACCACTTCGTGCCCGCTCACACTTTCCGAGGAGACGCCACATGTCGCACTCGACCATGAACATCCGTCACCGCGCCGCCGCCCTGGCCGGCGCAGTCGCCATCGTCGGCACCGCAGGAGCCGGCCTCGCGAGCACCGCTTCCGCAGCGACCGGCTCGGGCGCGCAGAGCACGCTCGCCGCCATCAAGTTCTGCGAGGGCTCGAACAACTACCAGGCGCAGAACCCGTCGTCGACGCCTCGGGCGCCTACCAGTTCCTCGACACGACGTGGCAGGGTCTCTCCGCCGCCAAGGGCTACTCGAAGGCCAAGTACGCGCCCGCGTCGGTGCAGGACGCCGCAGCCCTCGAGTTGTACAACCAGGCCGGCACCTCCCCCTGGGCCGCCAGCTCCAGCTGCTGGGCCACGTAAGACCTCTCGGCACGATGTGTCGTGCCGGTGACGCCCCCGTCAGGGTTTGTCCTGACGGGGGCGTCGTGCTGCCCGGGCAGGCCGGGGGTGGGGCCCGTCAGGACGCGCGTCGCACGACACCGTCGAGCTGAGCGGCTGAGTCGACGATGCGGTAGCCGACGCCACGCACCGTCGTGATGTCGTGGCGACCGAACGGGCGGTCGAGCTTGCGCCGCAGATGGCTGACGACCTGGTCGACGAGGTTCGACGTCGCCGCATCGAGCCCGCCCCAGACATCGTCGACGATGCGCGCGCGTGACACCACGTGCCCCGCGTTGCGCATGAGCAGTTCGAGGACGGCGTACTCGCGGGCGGTGAGGTCGATCGCCACCTCACCCCCTTGCGCGCCGCTCACCACGTCGCGGGTGGTGGCCCCGCCCGGCTCGGCAAGGGCGTCACCGATGCTGGCGTGATCGCTGCCGGCGTCACTCGTGGTGGCGTCGTCGAGCGTCCTGACGGCGACGCGCGCCGCTCGATCCAGACGGAGGGTCCCGACGCGCAGTTCGTCCTCGACCAGGTGCGGGGCCCTGCGCGTCAGAGCTCGCAGACGCGCGGCGACCTCGGCGAACGGCACGGGTGAGGTGACGACATCGTCGGCGCCCGCGTCGAGCACGTCGACGAGGTCGGCCGATTCGCTGCGGCGAGCCATGACGAGGATCGGCGCGCGCTCGCCGTCGCCGCGCAGGGCGGTGACGACGGGGACGTCGTGCGTGCCGGGTCGGGCGCTGCAGATGACGATGACGTCGGGTTCCGCCTCGCTCGCCAACCACAGCGCCTCGCCGCGCTGAGAGGCCGCCTGCACGACGTACCCCTCCTGCGCGAGCGCCGGCTGCAGACGTGCCGACGTGCGGCCGGATTCGTCGACGATGAGTGCCTTCATGACGGCGACGCTAAGAACCTCGCCTTTGATTTCGATAAGAACGCCGGCCGTCACGCGCCCTCTCTGAGGCCCCGACCGACCCTCGCCCGGCGGCTCGCCGCGACGCGGTGCTTCTGTCGAAAACTGTTGCACCACAAGCGATCAGAGCCGACCGCCATCGACAGGATGCGATGACGGCACGCCTCACAGCAGGCTCACAACGTTTCGTCGCCGTCAGAGTCGCGTCAGCCGCCCGCAACGAAGCGTCGGCACGGTGGATGACGTCGACAGACCGACGAAAGGAACAGTCATGACCCACTTCGACACCACCACCGACCCGATCCGTTCGCACGACACCACGGACGCCGCACCCAAGCAGAAGCGCAAACGCGCCATGACGCTCGCGAGCGGAATCGCGCTCGTCGGCGTCGCCGGTGCGGGCCTGGCCTCCACCGCGAGCGCCGCGACGTCGACGTCCTCGCCGTCCGCGTCATCGGTGCTCGCCAAGATCAAGTCCTGTGAGAGCGGCGGCAACTACCAGGCCGTCAACGCCTCGAGTGGCGCCTCGGGCGCCTACCAGTTCTTGAACTCGACGTGGAACGGTCTGTCGGCCTCCGCCGGCTACACGACGGCCGCCTCGGCGCCCGCGTCGGTGCAGGACGCCGCCGCCCTCGAGCTCTACAACCAGGCCGGGACGTCGCCCTGGGCCGCCTCGAGCAGCTGCTGGTCGAGCATGACGAGCGCGCCCACGACGAGCACCTCCAGCTCGTCGACGAGCGCCTCGCCGAGCACGAGCGCCACGTCGGGCACGACGACGTCCACGAGCACGAAGGCGTCGAGCGCGTCCAGCTCGACGGGCAACAGCTCGAGCACGACGACGAGCGTGTCCAACTCGAAGAGCAGCACCGCGAGCACGAAGGCGGCGCACCCGGGCAAGGCGAAGGCGCACGGCAAGCCCGCCCCGGCGCAGCACGGCAAGCCGGGTGAGAAGGCCAAGCCGCAGCCCAAGCCGGCGACGGTGAAGCATGGCAAGACTGCACCCAAGCCTGCTCACGCGAAGGCCGCACCCAAGCCGCATGGCAAGGACGCGAACAAGGCGCTGCCGAAGGCCAAGCCGGTCGGCAAGCACCACGCGAAGGTGGCCCCGAAGCCCCTGACGAAGCCGGCCAACTCGCTGGCGCCGCACGGTTCGCACGCTCCGGCGAAGGCTGCGGCCTGAGCCGCGCCGCGCTTTCCGTTCATGACGGGAGCGCCCTACCCGTCGCGTGAACGCCGGTCGGGCCTGGGCGTGAGATTCCGGGGTGAGTGCGAGCCGTCGCATTCACCCCGGCATCTCACGATCCACGCCGGCGACGCGTGTGCTCACCTGCGATTCTCGTACCCATCGGCGATTTTCGTCCACATTCACCGTCGTCCTCAACCACGCCGGAAGCTGGGCCCAGAGCGACGAGCTCCACGACCCATGACGGCGAGTCACGACGACGGACCGGCGCCCCGCACCCACACCCACACCCGACGGCAGACCAAACCCCACCGACTGAAAGTCTGTCGCCACCACGCATCGCCTCGGCGACAATCGAGGGATGACGAACTTCACCGGCACGATCGTCACCCTCGGCGGCGGGGGTTTCTCTCAGGAGGGCGCCGTCACGCCGATCGACGAGCACATCCTCGAGCTGACGCGCGCCGAGCGTCCCTGCGTCTGCTTCGTCCCCACGGCCAGCGGCGACGACCTCGGCTACGCCGCGAAGTTCGAGCAAGCCTTCGCCGGGCGCACCGAGACGAGCGTCCTGTCGCTGTTCACCAAGTCCGCGAACGCCAACTGGACCTGCGACCCCCGCCACGTCCTCACCCAGGACGTCGTCTACGTCGGCGGTGGGTCGACGGCCAACCTGCTCGCGATCTGGCGCACGCACGGCCTGCCCGACCTCCTGCGCGAAGCCGCGGCGAACGGCACCGTCCTGGCCGGTATCAGCGCCGGCATGAACTGCTGGTTCGAGGCGTCGTCGACCGACTCGTTCGGCCCACTCGCACCCCTCGATGACGGCCTCGGCTTTCTCCCCGGCAGCGCGTGCCCCCACCTGTTCGGTGAACTGGGCCGCGCCGAGAAGTACCGGCGGTGGGTCGCTGACGGCGCCCTGCCCGACGGCCATGCCGCCGATGACGGCGTTGCGCTCGTCTGGCACCGCGACACCGAGTACGGCACCTCCACCTACGCCGTCACCGAGAAACCCGGTGGCGTGGCCTGGCGCGTCACGCGCGAACAGGGCGAGCCACACGTCATCCCGGCGCGCCTGCTGGGCTCGACGGTGGCACCCCGCATCAGCGAGATCCTCGACGCCGCAAACCTCCTCGGGCTCGCCGAGATCGGCGCGCCGTCGGACGAGTTCGACGCCGAGGCCGAGTACATCGCCTCGGGACTGCCTGCGTGCACGAGCCCGGACGACGTCCTCACCCTCGTCCACGCGACGTTCGTCCACTGCTTCGACAGCGATGGCGAGAGCGCCGCCGAACCAGAGACACCCTCCACCGCAGGCCCACGCGAGCAGTACGTCGACGTCGCTCGTCGGATCTGGAACCTGCACGCTTCGTCATCGACCGGACGCAATCGCAGTTTTTAGCTGCACGACTTCTGCGCATCTGCACGAGGAATGTGCCGCACATTCCACGTGCAGATGCACATGACTCGTGCAACTACCCCCGCCGCCAGGCGTCAACACCCATCACGCACCCCGTCACCGAGCCGCGATATTTTCTTCGACCCACGCAGCGATGACGGGCACGACGTCGGCGTTGCGGCGCACCCACTGGATGTGCCCGAGATCGTCCGGCGAGTGCCAGCGCGTCACGCGCGCCTTAGGCACCCAGCGCAGCATCTGCTCGAGCCCGCCGACGGGTGCGAACGAGTCGTTCGGCAGTGAGATCGCGAGCACCTGCCCGCCATAGGCCCCCAACGCCGCCTCGTAGTCGATCTGAGCCCCCGACGGACGCACGCGCCCGGTACGCGCCATCCGCGACCAGTCCTGCACGAGCACCCGCGATTGGCGCCCCCAGAACTTCAGCCGGTCGCCCGGCCAGTACCCGACGGCGCGCGCGACGGTCGCCATCAGCGCTGTCCCCGCGAAGGAGCGCACCCTGCCGGGCGCCCCGTACCCCCGCCAGTAGGGACTTGCCGACGCCGCGAGGATCACGCCGTCGACCGCGGCCGGCCCATCCGGGTGCAGCGCCGCCGCGAAGATCGACACGTGCCCGCCGAGGCTGTGCCCGAGCAGCACGACCGGGGCGTCGGGCCGAAGCTCGCGCACGTGCGTCACGACGCTCTCGTGCACCCCGGTCGCGAGCGCGTCGTAGCCGTACGTCGTCTCGCGCCCGATTCCGTCGCGCGTCTCCCGCCCCGGGTACTCGACGACGAGGCTCGCGAGCCCCGCCTCGGCGAGCGCCTGCGTCAGGTGCCGGTAGTACGACGCGGGCGCCCCGAACGCCGGTCGGATGACGAGGACGGGCGCCGCCGGGTCGTCGACGGGAATGAAGGTGACGTGGCTCGTGAGCCCGCTCGTGGTCGTGACGGTGGCCTCGAGGGCGGTCGTGGAATGCACGACGAAAGGCTACCCGCGGGTAGCACGTGGTGCGGCAAGATTGGTCCATGGAAACGCGTTCGGTCTGGCTCGTGCGCCACGGGCAGGCGTCCTTCGGCAAGTCCGACTACGACAACCTCTCCGAGACGGGCCACGAGCAGGCGTATCTGCTCGGCAAGCACTTCGCCGCGCACGGCGTCGCACCGAGCCTCATCGTCAGTGGTTCGATGAAGCGCCACCGTCAGACTCTCGCCGAGATCGCCGCGGGCGCCGGCTGGCATCTCGACGACGTCCCCGCCACCGAACCCACACACGTGACGACGCCCGCTCACCCCCGCGCGGACGAATCGGAGGCGCCGGCCACGCCGCCCGCCCCGGCGTCGAGCGACCGAGAAACAGACCGAGCGCAACACCTGGAGAGCACCCAGGACGCCGCCACACACGCGCCGAGAAAACCCTCCAGAGGCAAGCCCCCTCACCCGAAACCCGATGAACAGCCTGATGACGCCATCATCGCCGCGCATGCCCCGCGCGTCGTGGCGCGTGGTCTCGACGAGCGCTGGAACGAGCTCGATCATCGCGCGCTCCTGACGGCGTACAAACCGGCGTACAAGAACATGCTCGTGTTGAAGGCCGACATGGTGCGTACGTTGCGTCCGCGCATCGCGTTCGAGGAGACGTTCGAGAAGGCCGTCGATCGCTGGAGTGGCGGCCAGTACGACCACGAGTACCCGGAGAGCTTCGAGCAGTTCACCTCGCGCACGAACGAGGCGCTCGACGATCTCGTCGACGCCGCGCACGAGCACGTCGTCGTCGTGACGTCGGCCGGCCCGGTGTGCTGGACGGCGGCTCACCTCACCGCCGGCGGCAGCCTCGACGCGTGGAAGCACTTCACCCTCGCGGCGGTCAACACGGGCGTCACGCGCATCACGATCGATCGTCACGGCCCTCGGTTGCTGACGTTCAACGAGTTCACCCACCTCGAGGGCGCCGGGCTCGTCACGAACCGCTGAGATCCTGCGAGACAATGGCGGTCATGACCGCTCCTTCCGACACACAACTCGTCCTCAGCCAGATCATGGGCAACCAGCACACGAACCTGCTCGGCACCGTCCATGGTGGCAACATCATGAAGTTCGTCGACGACGCCGCGGGCGCCGTCTCGGCGCGCTTCGCGCAGGGCCCCGCCGTCACGGCCGCGATGGACGAGATGCTGTTCCTGGCCCCGGTGCGCGTCGGTGACGTGCTGACGGTGAAGACGCAGGTCAACTGGGCGGGTCGTTCGTCGATGGAGGTCGGCGCGCGCGTCGAGACGACACGGTGGGACGATCGCACGCCCCCGGTCCACGTCGCGACGGCGTTCCTCGTCATGGTCGGCGTCGACGAGTCGGGCAGGCCGCGTCAGGTGCCGACACTCGAACCGGTGACGGAGGAGGAGAAGCGCCGCTTCCGCGCCGCGCAGATCCGTCGCGAGCACCGCCTCGCGCAGCGCGCCGCCATCCGCGATCTCGGCGCGGGTGAGGCGTCCGTCGAGCGCGCATGACGCTGACGTTCGCCCAGCTCGCGCAGTTCTCCCTCGGCGCGGTGCTCATCATCCTGTGGCTCTGTCAACTTCGATTGGCCCCATGGTGACGGTCTGTTCTGGCCCCATGTCTACCCGGAGACCGGCTTGACCGAATCTTCACATTCCCTTGCCCGGGCCTCGATGTGGGGCTTCGAGGCTTGTGGCCACGACCTCGAACGAGAACTCCTCCCGTACAGTGCCGCTGTTTGCCCTGGGTGTCGGCACTCTCGCAGCTGCCGCCTTGGCCCTGATCGCCCCTGACTTGACCTCGGGGTCGGGCATGGAGGGGATGCCGATGACCCATTACATGGGACTGCTGGCCGTACGGCAGCCGTGGAACCTCCTGTTGTTCATGGCACTTCCGGTGGTGCTGGCCGAAACCCTTGCGATCACCGAGCTGGTGATGCTGCTGGCTCGTCGCGGTGATCGGCCGGCGCCGGGATGGGTGACGAAGGTGAGTCACTGGGCCGGGCTGCTGGCGGGTCCGGTGTGGGTGTTCATCGGCCAGCACCTGCTCATCACTGCCGTGGTTCCGCTGACGGTCCACGGCGGCTGGCGTGGCCCCGCGGACGTGATCGCTGTCCTTTCCTACCTGGCCGGTGCCTGCCGCTACTGGTGATCAGCCTGCTGGAGGCCGGACTCTTGGGTCGCAGCGAGGCCGGGCGCCGTCGCCTGCACGTGGCGATGGTGGCCGTGTTCCTGGTGGTGGCCCACGTCGCGATGATCTTCGGCATGCTCGACCCTGCCGTCATGGGCTACACGCCGACGGCACCCGCCTCAACGCAGCACGACATGGTCAGCATGCCGGGCATGAACCACGACATGGGTGGCATGACGGGCATGGACCACTCGACGATGATGCCCAGTGCCGCACCGTCGAAGTGATCCCCGGCCGGGTTCGTGGTGAGGTGGTGTCATGAATAGCGCGTCTGCTGCGGTTGCGCCGAGTGTCCTGGTCGTCGACGACGAGCCGGTTCTGTCGGGCACGGTGAAGAACTACCTCGAGCGGGCCGGCATGTCGGCCCAGACCTGCGGCGACGGGCTGGTCGCGCTTGACCTTGTCCGGGCCACGGCCCCCGACGTGGTGGTGCTGGACCTGGGCCTGCCGGGCATGGACGGGGTGGAGGTGTGCCGCCAACTGCGCACCTTTAGCGACTGCTACGTGTTGATGCTCACGGCCCGCGCCGACGAGGTCGACAAGCTGATCGGGCTGTCGGTCGGCGCGGACGACTACATGACCAAACCGTTCAGCCCGCGCGAGCTGGTGGCCCGCATCCAAGTACTGTTGCGGCGCCCCCGCGCCGGCGGTGCGGGCACCACGGCCTCGGTCCTGCGCATCGGCGCCCTCACCGTGGACCAGTCGTCTCGTCGGGTGGAGCTCGACGCCTCACCGGTGGAGCTGACCCGTACCGAGTTCGACCTGCTGCAGGCCTTGGCCGAACACCCCGGCCGGGTGCTGAACCGCCGCCAGCTCACCGACGCCGTGTGGGGCGAGGACTGGGTCGGCGACGACCACTTGGTCGACGTGCACATCGCGCACTTGCGCAAGAAGCTCGGTGACGACCCCTCCCAGCCTCGGTTCGTGCAGACGGTGCGCGGCGTCGGCTACCGGATGGGCCGAGGGCAGTGATGCCGCCCAACCCGCGCGGCAATTGGGGACGCCGACTGCTGTGGACCCAGATGGCCGTGGTGGCGGCGATGGCCGCCACCATGGTGCTGACGGCCCTGCTGGTCGGCCCGGCATGGTTCCGAATGCACATGCACGAAGCCGGCCACGCCCAGCCCGACGTCGTCGAGCACGCGCAGCAGGCCTTCCACGACGCCGGCCTGGTGTCACTGGCCGTGGGTCTGGGCACCGCGATGCTCGCCGCCCTCGGGGTCGCCACCGTCCTCAACCGGAACCTGTCGCGGGGGGTCGAAGCCCTCGTGGACGGCGCCCAACAGGTCGCCGCCAGACACTACGACCAACCCGTCACGATGACCTCGGCCAGCCCCGAGCTGGCCCAGGTCGCCAACGCCTTCAACCACATGGCCAGCCAGATCGCCTCCACCGAGCAGACCCGACGACGCATGCTCACCGACCTGGGCCATGAGCTGCGCACCCCGCTGGCCGCCACCCAGGTCACCCTCGAAGGACTGCAGGACGGTGTGGTCGACTTCACCCCCGCAACCGTCGAGATCCTGCTGCGGCAGAACCAGCGGCTTGCCGCCCTGGCCGCCGACATCTCCGAGGTGTCGCGTGCCGAGGAAGGCCGCATCCCGCTGTCCCTGAGCCACCAGGACCTCGCGCAGGTCGTGACGGCCAGCGTCGCCGCAGCCCGCCACGCCTACGACGCCGCCGGGGTGACGCTGCACGCCCAGAGCGTCCTCGGCCTGCGCGTCGACGTGGACGCCGCCCGCATCGGGCAGGTCTTGGACAACCTGCTGCGCAACGCCCTGCAACACACGGTGGCCGGCAACCGGGTCGAGGTCACGATGGGACACGAGCACGACCGGGCCGTGGTCCGCGTCATCGACAACGGCGTCGGCATCCCCACCGAGGCCCTCACCCACGTCTTCGAACGCTTCTACCGTGTCCAGGACACCCGCACCCGCGATGTCGACGGCGGCACCGGTGTCGGCCTGGCGATCTCCCGCGCCATCGCCCGCGCCCACGGCGGCGACCTGACCGGCCACAGCGACGGCCCCGGCCACGGCGCGACCTTCGCGCTGGCACTGCCCACCGTGACTTCTTGACCAGATCTTGACCAACCCTTGCCGGGGGCTTTATCCGCGCCCGACAGGCTCGAGGACATGAACACACTTTCCCGCCGCCACGTCCTGTTCACCGGTCTCGGTCTGGCCGCGGCAGGGGCCTTGAGCGCCTGCGACGCCAAGAACACCCCGGCCGCAGCACCCGCCGCGCCGAACTCCCCGCTGACGATCCCAAGCCAGACCCCGCTGGCCGCCGCCCCCGGCACGAAGACCGTCAACCACGTCCTCACGCCCCGGCCGGTCACCCTCGACCTGGGCGGCGTCACGGCCAGGACCTGGGCCTACGACGAGACCCTCGACGCCCCCGTCCTGCGGACCCGCGCCGGTGACCTGCTGCAGGTGCGCGTCGACAACAAGCTGCCCACCAGCACCTCCGTCCACTGGCACGGCATCGCCCTGCGCAATGCCAGCGACGGTGTGCCCGGCGTCACCCAGCAACCCATCGAGGCCGGCAGCAGCTTCACCTACCAGTTCGTCGCCCCCGACCCGGGAACCTACTTCTTCCACCCCCACACCGGGGTGCAGATCGACCGCGGCCTGTACGAGCCGCTGGTCATCGACGACCCCGCCGAACCCGGCCGCTACGACCACGAATGGGTCATCACCCTCGACGACTGGACCGACGGTGTCGGCACCTCTCCCGACGATATCCTCGCCGCGTTCAAGGCCCAGAACGGCACCGTGTCCAGCGGCATGAACCACGACATGGGCGGCATGGACCACGGCATGTCCCCCCTGGGCGACGCCGGCGACGTTACATACCCCCATTACCTCGTCAACGGCCGCGTCCCCGCCGCACCCCGAACCCTGACCGCCAAGCCCGGGCAGAAGGTGCGACTGCGCGTCATCAACGCCTCCTCCGACACCATCTTCAAGCTCGCCCTGCAGGGCCATCGACTCACCGTCACCCACACCGACGGTTTCCCCGTGACCGCCACCGAGGCCAGCGCCGTCTACCTCGCGATGGGAGAACGACTGGATGCGACCATCACGCTGGGCGACGGCGTGTTCGTGCTGCAGGCCGCGCCCGAGGGCAAGAAGGGCACCCCGGCCCGGGCCATCGTGCGCACCGGCTCCGGCAGCGTACCGACCCCGGACACCCGCGTCGCAGAACTCGACGGCAAGGCCCTGCTGACCACCCAGCTCAAGCCCGCCGACAGCGCACGACTGCGCGACCGCAAGCCCGACATCACCCTCGATGTGGCACTCAACGGCCAGATGAAGCCCTACGCGTGGGGCCTCAACGGCAAACGCTTCGGCGAGGACACCCCACTTGCCGTGAGCCGCGGCCAACGCGTGCGGCTGCGGATGACGAACATGACGATGATGGCCCACCCCATGCACATCCACGGCCACACCTGGGCCCTGCCCGGCAGCGCCGGGCTGCGCAAGGACACCGTCCTGATCCGCCCGATGGAGACCGTCGAGGCCGACCTGCAGGCCGACAACCCCGGCACCTGGATGCTGCACTGCCACAACATCTACCACGCAGAACTCGGCATGATGACGACCCTGCGCTACTGACATGCCCCGGCCGATGCCGGCCACTCAAGCCTGCACTGATGGTGCGGCTGCCCCCTGCGGCAACCGCACCATCACCGTCTGCAGGTCTTGACCAGACTTTCACCAAAGCTCGGGGGCGCATTGACCTCGCCCCGTCACCGTGGAAGTGGAAGGAAAACCCCTTCCCCGAGCAGACAAGGACACGCCATGTACACCAGCCCCGACCAGACCCCCGCTCCTTCGGCGAGGACCCCCGCCAGCCCCTGACCGGCCCCATGACCGACGAGGACCCCAGCAGCACCACCCACCAGCACGGCGCGGCCCACCAGCACGGCAAGTCCCACCACTGGATGCACCTGCTGATGTGCGCCCCGATGCTGCTCGTGGTCGTCGGCTACCTGTGGGCCGGACGTGCCAGCCTCGCCGCCGGCGGTGTCGTGGCCGCCCTCGTGCCCGCCATCGGCTGCATGCTCATGATATGGCTGATGATGCGCATGATGGATCACGGCTCCCAGCACTGACCACCGCCCCGCCATCCACCGGCAGTACCGTCTCGAGGAGCACCCCATGAACCACCCGACCGCCACCGCCACCCACGACCACACCACCCACTACACGTGCTCCATGCACCCCGAGGTGACCAGCGACCACCCGGGACGCTGCCCCAAGTGCGGGATGTTCCTGCAACCCGCCGACGGCGGGGACGCGCCGGCCGCCCAGCACCACGACCACCCGACCGATCACCAGCACCCCATGGGCGAGCCGGCGGTGGTGGCCGGTGCGGTCGCTGCAGGGGACTGGACCTGCCCGATGCACCCCGAGGTCCGCAGCGATGGCCCCGGTGACTGCCCGATCTGTGGCATGGCGCTGGAGCGTGTCTTGGCCGAGCTCGACGAAGGCCCGAACCAGGAGCTCGTCGACATGCGTCGCCGGTTCCGGGTGGCGGCGGTGCTGAGCGTGCCGCTGGTGGCGATGGTGATGGTGCCCATGGTGCTGGGTCGTGCGCTGCCCGGCAGCGTCGCGCCGTGGCTCGAGCTCGCCCTGTCGACGCCAGTGGTGTGGTGGGCTGGGTGGCCGTTCTTCGTGCGCGGCGCGAAGTCGGTGGTCAGCCGTCACCTGAACATGTTCACCCTGGTGTCGTTGGGCGTCGGTGCCGCGTGGCTGTACAGCGTGGTCGCGGTGCTGGCGCCGGGGCTGTTCCCATCCGGGATGCGGGCGATGGACGGCCGGGTCGGCACCTACTTCGAGGCCGCGGCAGTCATCATCACCCTGGTGCTGCTCGGCCAGGTCCTCGAGCTGCGGGCCCGCGACCAGACCTCCGGCGCGATCCGCGCCCTACTCGACCTGTCACCGGCCACCGCGCACCGCATCGGGGCCGACGGCACCGAGACCGACGTGCCGGCCGCCGAGCTGCAGCTGGGCGATCGGTGCCGGGTGCGGCCGGGCGAGAAGGTGCCGGCCGACGGCACCGTGGTCGATGGTCACGCGTATGTGGACGAGTCGATGATCACCGGCGAGCCGGTACCGGTCGACAAGAGCCCCGGTGACCGGGTCATCGGCGGCACGATCACCCAGGGCGGCAGCCTGGTGGTGGAGGCCACTGGTCTGGGCGCTGACTCGACCCTGGCCCGGATCGTCGACCTGGTCTCCCAGGCGCAGCGGTCCCGCGCCCCGATACAGGGACTGGTCGACAAGATCTCGGCGGTGTTCGTGCCGGTCGTGATCGCCGTCGCCCTGGCCACCTTCGGGTTGTGGCTGGCCATGGGCCCGCAGCCGCGGCTTCCGTTCGCGATCGTGGCCGCCGTCAGCGTGCTGATCATCGCCTGCCCGTGCGCGCTGGGCCTGGCCACGCCAATGTCGATCATGGTCGGGGTGGGGCGCGGCGCCAGCGAGGGCGTGCTGGTCAAGAACGCCGAGGCCCTCGAACGACTGCAGAAGGTCGACACCCTCGTCGTCGACAAGACCGGCACCCTCACCCAGGGCCGCCCCAGCCTGGTCGACCAGCAGGGCGTCGACGGACGTGACGACGCGCAGGCACTGCTGCTCGCCGCGGCTGTGGAGGCCGGCTCCGAACACCCGCTCGCCAGGGCCGTGGTCGATGCTGCCCGCCAGACGGGACGCACGGTGCCGGCAGCCAGCGCCTTCGCCGCCCACCCGGGTGGCGGTGTCAGCGCCACCGTCGACGGCCAGCGCGTGCTCGTCGGCAGCCCCGCCTTCCTGGGCAGCCAGCAGGTCGACACCCATGGCCTGGACGCCGTGGTGGAGGCCTACCGTCGTCGTGGTGCGACCGCGATCGTCGTGGCTGTCGACGGCCGACCGGCCAGTGTGATGGCCATCGCTGACCCGCTCAAGGCGACCACCGCGCGGGCGATCGAGGACCTGCGTCGGCGCCGGATGAAGGTCGTCATGCTCACCGGCGACAATGCCACGACTGCCCGGGCCATCGCCGACGAGCTGCACATCGACCAGGTCGTCGCCGACGTCCTGCCCGACCAGAAGCACGGCCACGTGCAGGCCCTGCAGGCCCAGGGCCACGCCGTCGCCATGGCCGGCGACGGCGTCAACGATGCCCCCGCCCTTGCCGCGGCCGATGTGGGTGTGGCAATGGGCACCGGCACCGACGTGGCCATCGAGAGCGCCGACGTGACCCTGCTCGGCGGCGACCTCGCTGCCCTGGTCAAGGCCCGCGACCTGTCGGTCGACACGATGCGCAACATCCGCCAGAACCTGGTCTTCGCGTTCGTGTACAACGTGGTCGGCATCCCGCTGGCCGCTGGCGCCCTCTACCCGGCCTTCGGCTGGCTCCTGTCGCCCGTCATCGCGGCAGCCGCCATGGCCCTCAGCTCGGTCAGCGTGATCACCAATTCCTTGCGGCTTCGTCGCCGCCGTTGACCCCAAGAGCCCAGCCGGTCGTTGTTCACCCCATCACAGATGCCGTGCGTGGGTGTGGGCGAGGCGGTAGGAGTTGGTGCCGGTTTCGATGATGGTGGCGTTGTAGGTGAGACGGTCGACGATCGCTGCGCACAGGCGGGGGTCGGTGAAGGTGTCGGTCCAGGCGGAGAAGGACTGGTTGGAGGCGATCGCGATGGCGTTCTTCTCCTCGCGTTCGGTGAGGACTTGGAACAGCAGCTCGGCGCCGCGCCGGTCGAGTTCCATGTAGCCGAGTTCGTCAATCACGAGGAGATCGACGCGGCCGTAGCGGTTGATGGTCTTGGTGAGTTGTTTCTCGTCGGCGGCTTCGACGAGCTCGTTCACCAGGCGGGTGGCGAGGGTGTAGCGGACGCGGTAGCCCTGCTCGGCGGCTGCGGTGCCCAGGGCGATGAGCAGGTGGGATTTGCCGGTGCCGGAGTCCCCGATCAGGCACAGGGGGTCACCACGCCGGATCCAGTCGCCGGTGGCGAGCTCGTTGATGGTGGCGGGGTTGATGTTGGGGTTCGCGGTGAAGTCGAAGTCGGCGAGCCACTTGTCGCGGGGGAAGCCGGCGCTCTTGATGCGGCGCAGGGTGGAGCGCCGGTCGCGGTCGTCGACCTCGGCCAGGAGCAGCTCGGCGAGGAAGCCCTGGTAGGTGAGTTGTTCCTTGGTGGCGGCGGTGATGGCCTCGTCGACGACGGAGCGGATGGTGGGCAGTCGCAAGCGGCGGCAGGCCTGGTCGATCGCGGCCTGGGCGGCTTGTTCGGTGAGGCCGTGACGACGGCGAAGACCTGCCGGACGGGGGCTGGTGGTGGTGGTCATGGGGTTCCTGTCGGGGTGTGGTGGTGGGCTTCGACGGTGGCCGAAGCGGGGTCGGGTTGGCGACGTCGCAACAGCTCGTCGTAGGCGGTGACGGTGGGCAGGGGTCGAGTGTCCTCGGGTAGGTGCGCGATGACCTGGTGCGGGTCGGTGGGGCGTCGTGGTGGCAAGTTCACGACCGTCCCCCGCCTGGTCGGGGTGGTAGGGATGGGTGTGTGGGTGGTGGCGTGGCGGCGGGCTTCGACGGCGACGACGTCGGGGCTGATCGCGCCGACCGACAGGGCGCTGGTGATGCCGGCGATCACCGCCTCGGCGGGGAGGGAGCGGTGGAGCAGGAGCACGTCGATGAGTTCTTGGGTGCCTGCGACGTCACCGCTGGTCTTGCGGGCTGCGGCCCAGAACGCGTCGTGGGCTGCGGTGAATGCCCCCGCCGCTCTGGCTTGGGCCAGGGCGGTGGAGCCTGGGAACGCACCGGGCTTGTGGCGTAGGACTTCTAGGTAGTGGTCCAGCTCGACCCGGGTCACCCCACGGGTGCCGAGGCGTCGGTGGGTGGCCACTATGGTGCGGCCTTCGAAGACGACCACGCACGAGGCCCGCAGGCTGACGCGGACGCGTTGCCCGATCAGGTGTGCGGGGACGGAGTACTTGACCATGCGGACCGTGATCAGGGCGGAGCGATCGACGCGCGGGTGGAGGATCAGGCCAGGGTCAAAGTCCCCGGCCGGCAACGGCGCCAGGTGGTCGAGTTCGGCGTGGTAGTCCTGCCCGATCGTGTTCGCATGGCCGGTGATGCGGCGGGTGTTGTCATCGTGTTCCCAGGCACGGATCTTGTCGTTGAGTTCGTCCAGGCTGGGGACCTCGGGCATGGGGGTGAGGTGGTTGCGGCGGAACCATCCGACCTCGCCCTCGACGCCGCCTTTCTCGTGGGCGCCGTCGATGCCTGGCTGGCAGTAGAACGCGTCGAAGCCGTAGTGGGAGCGGAACAGCACCCAGCGTTCGTTCTCGTCGCGTAGCCGGTCGCCGCCGTGGATGACCTGCACGACGGCGGAGGTGAGGTTGTCGTAGCGGATGTGTCGGGTGGGGATGCCGCTCAGGGCGTGGAAGGCCTCGATGTGTCCCTCGAGGAATGCCTCCTGCCCGCCTGTCGGGTAGACGCGGTGGATGGCCTTGCCGGAGTGGGACAGGCGGTAGACGAACATGTGGCACTTGGTCTTGACGCCGTCCAGGATGACGTAGACCTCGCCGAAGTCGACCTCGGCCTCCGCGCCGGGGGCGTGGTCCTGCGGCACCATCGCCTCCACCCGACGCCCGGCCTCCAGATCGATCTGCGCGCGCCGGACCCGCACGTAGTCCCGCACCGTGGAATAGGACAGGTCCGTGGCGCCGTGCTCGTCGCGTAGCCGGGCCAGGATCCTGGTCGCGGTGTGACGCTGCTTGCGCGGCGCGGTCAGGTCATAGGTGAGCATCTCGTCGATCGCCGGCTTGTACGGATCCAGGCGCGGTGCCGTGCGGACCGGTTTCTTGCGGGGTGGGGGTTCGGCAGCGGCGAGGGCCTGGCGGACGGTGCGGCGGTGGACTCCGTGCTTGCGGGCGAGCTCGCGGATGGACAAGCCATCGACTCGCGCGTCGTAGCGGATGTCGGCGTACAGCTGCACTCGTGACCCCATCTTGGCTCCCTTGCCCTCGCGACTGGTTCCCAGTGATGGGGACCAGCGTGAAGGGGTGGGGCCAGTTCAGACCGTCAACACCCCGGCAAGTCGCACTCGGGGCCAGATCAGGCCGTCACAACGGGGCCAAACCAAGCTGTCACAACCACTCAGGCGGACCCGCCGACGCCAAGAGGTCTTGAGTGCTGCCGAAGCAGCCGCCCGGGAGCGCGCGCAGATGCAGCGCGAGATCGCCCGCCAGCTTCGCGGCTGGACCTGGCGGAAAGTCGTCGCCTACGCACTGGTGATCGTTGGCGCGCTCATCGTTATCAACCACACACTCATGCATATGGGGTTGGACTGGATGCCGATGTCGCAGGGCCGACAGGACCTTTTCGCAGGCTGGCCCCTGGGCGGTGTGCTCGTCCTTGCGGGGTTTGTCATCGGCGGCCAAACGCCGAGCGCGACGAAGTAGGCGTGCTCGCAACGCTGGCGGCACACAGCTACTACCTGCGTATGAATGCAGATAATCACCCATCATCCGAACTCCCCGTTGAGCAGGCGGAACTGGCTGCCGAAGTGTTCCGGATGCTCGCGGACGCAACTCGTGTGCGCCTGTTGTGGGCGATCCTCGATGACGAGTTGGCCGTCAACGATCTGGGGAGCTCCGTGGCAACGCCCGCCCCTTCTATCGCAGCACCTCGCCAAGCTACAGATGGCCCGACTGGTGCGAACTCGGCGCGACGGGACGCATGTCTTCTACCGAGTCGAGAACGACCACGTCGCGCGGCTGGTCAGAGACGCGGTCTTCAACGCTGAGCATGCCGGCCTGACTTGCCGCGGCATCACCAAGACGAGGTGACGCCACTGCCGCCGTCTCGACGAGGCGAGCAGTGAGCCTCCAGGATCCCGGCCACGGGCAGGGGCGCGACGACGTTCACCAGCACGAACACGATTTCGGCCGAGACGGCCGACCTACTTTGCGAGACCGTTTGCCCCACGTGCCGCGCCCGCACTCTCACGACGCCGCAGACTCCCTTGATGCCGCGTTGGAGTCCAGTTCGCAGGGCAACCGTGCGGTCAAGATCAGTCTGGTCTCGCTCGGCCTGACCTCGCTGGCGCAGCTTGCGGTGGTGGTGATCTCGGGCCCGGTGGCACTGCTGGCGGATACCACCCACAACTTCTCCGACGATCTGACCGCGCTGCCGCTCTGGCTGGCCTTCGCCATCGGCCGTCGCGCACCGACACCCGCCGCTACACCTACGGCTACGGCCGAGCCGAGGACCTGGGGCGGGACTCTGCGTCGTGGCCATGATCGCTCTGTCCGCCGTGGTGGCCGGCTACGAATCGATCGGGCGGCTGATCAATCCGAGACCCGTTGACCATCTCGGCTGGGTCGCTCTCGCCGGGCTGGTCGGCTTCTTCGGCAACGAGGCGGTTGCGATCGTCCGGATCCGTGTCGGTCGGCAGATCGGATCGGCAGCCCTGGTCGCCGATGGCCTGCACGCACGCACCGACGGCTTCACCTCACTCGCGGTCGTGATCGGCGCCGCGGGCGTCGACGCGGGTTGGGAAGCCGCCGACCCCATCGTCGGCCTTCTCATCACCCTGGCCATCCTGGCCGTCCTGCGGACCGCGACGCGGGTCATCTTCCGCCGCCTTATGGACGCCGGCGACCCCGCCATGGTTGACGCCGCCGAGGACAGCTTGAAGGCGATCCCAGGCGTTGTTGCCGTGCGACGGGTCAGAATGCGCTGGATCGGCCACGAGATCCACGCCGACGCCGACCTCGACATCGAAAGCAACACCTCACCCGCTGAAGCCCACCAACTCGCCCACTCCGCCGAGCACGCATTGACCGACGCCGTGCCGAAGCTCGCCAGCGCCGTCGTCCAGGCGTACCCGACAGGACACTATGAATCCGGTGCCGGTCATCTCCGATAACGTCGCCATCCTCACAGACCGAGGCAGTCGAGCCTCCTGTCATTCAGCGAGGTCTCAACGGCGGTTGATGCCTCCACGCCGGTGGCACTGGCAGCCGTTGCGCGAACGAACCCTCGGGTCGGTCAGCCTCCGAGTTCAGCCAGAACGTAGATAGCAAGGAAGCCAGCGAAGAACATGGCGCCGAGAAGTGCGGTCTCGGCCTCTTCGTGCGCCTCGACCAGGAGTTCCTCCACGGCCAGGTACAACAACGCTGCCGCTCCGAACGCCAACACGAAGGCCAGGACGGCGGGTCCGACGCCGCTCAGGATTGCGGCGGCGGCGATGGCGCCGACCGCGGTGCTCATACCGAGGGCGGTGCAAATAAGTGCGGCTCGGCGAGCGGAGAGGCCCCGGTCGTTCAGTTCGGCGGCCAGCGAGAGGGACAGGAAGAGGATCTCGAGGGTGAGTGCGATGGTCAAGATGAGTGCTTGGGTGGATCCGAGCTGCGCGCCGAGACCGACAAGCACGCCATCGACGAGCAGGTCGATCGCCGCTGTCACCAGGAGCCCTATTGGGACGGTGGCTGCGACGCGATCGCCTGTGGAGGTTCTGGGTGTGGATTCCTGCTTGCCGTCGAGGCGACGTCCGTAGGCGGCGAGGGAGAGTACGAGTACGACGCCGGCGGTGAAGCCGGCGGCGACCCAGCCCAGATTGCCCTCGTGTCGTAGGTCGGGCAGCAGCTCCCCGGCCAGTGCGGCGATGACAACGCCGGCGGCGAAGTGCTGAATGCCGCTGACCAGCCGGGAGCCCGGGCGTCGTACCGCGGCGACGGTGGAGCCGATGGCTCCCGCGGCGACGGGAAAGCTGACCAGGAGCGCTGCCTGTCCGACGGCGTTCATCGAGGACCTTTCCGGGTTCTGCGTTCTCGGCAGCTATGGAGGTCAGATGGGGTTGACATGTTCTTCGTGGCTGGCTGGTTCGCACTGGATGGTGGCATGGGTGACGTGGTACTCCTCGGCGAGCAACGCGGTGACCCGGTCGAGGACGGCGTGTAGCTCGGCGTCGTCGGCCAGCACCACGTGCCCGGTGGCGGTGTCCAGTCCGGAGGTGACGGTCCAGATGTGCAAGTCGTGCACGTCCGCGACGCCCGGCAGCGCCCTGATCCGGGCCTCGACCTCGCCCACGTCGAGTCCGGGCGGGGCGACCTCCATCAAGATTCTCAAGGCTTGCGCGATGAGTTTCCATGTCCGGGGGAGGATGAACAAGCCGATCGCGGCCCCGATCAGGGGGTCCGCGTAGCGCCAGCCGGTGGTGAAGATGATGATGGCGGCGACGATGACACCCACCGAGCCGAGCATGTCGGAGAACACCTCGAGGTAGGCGCCCTTGACGTTGAGGGATTCCTTAGCCCCGGCCATCAACAGCCGAAAGCTGATCAGGTTGACGATCAGACCCACCACTGCCACGGCCAGCATCGGCAGCCCTGGGACGTCGGGTGGGGAGGAGAATCTTTGCCAGGCTTCGTACAGCACGTACCCGGCCACTCCGAACAGCAGCACCCCGTTGGTCAGGGCAGCGAGGACCTCGAGTCGGTAGGTGCCGAAGGTGCGCTGCGGGTTCCCGGAGGCTTGGGCCAGGGTGATCGCGGCCAACGCCATCCCCAGGCCGAGGACGTCGGTGCCCATGTGTGCGGCATCCGACAGCAGAGCCAGGGAGCCGGTGGTCAAGCCCACGGTGAGTTCGACGAGCATGTAGGCCGCGGTCAGGCCGAAGGCGATCAGTAGGGGTGTGCGGTGTCGGGCCCCGGCGGTGGCTGCGCTGGCGTGGCTGTGGCCGTGGTCGTGTCCCATCCCTCAGACCCCCGGGGTGCCGTGGACGGCGTGGTCGAGGTGCTCACGCGTGACGTCGAGGAGAAGGCGTACGTGACTATCCGCGAGGCGGTAGCGGACCATCCGGCCGTCGCGGCGATTGGTGACGACGCCTGCAGTGCGGAGCAGTCGCAGTCCGTGGGACAGCGCGGAGGGGGACATGTCGACCATCTCTGCCAGGTCGCACACGCAGGTCTCGCCTGCCTCCAGCAACGCGAACAGCACCCGCACCCTGCCTGGATCGGATAGCAGCGCGAACGCGTCCGCGATCCGGCTCGACTCCGCTGGGGTGACCAGAAGAGGCCTCGTGGCCTCCACTCGGCCTTCGTCGACTTGGGTCGAGGTGCAGGCATCGAGGCCCACCACCTGGGCATCTTGGGATCGGGTCACGGGAACTCCTGAACAGTTGAACGAGTTGTCATATGTACAGTAGTCGACGTTGGATCCGACCGACCCCCACAAGGAGTCTGAAGCAATGACAACCGAGCTGACCTGCCCCAAATGTCACGGCGCGATGCGTAGTTACGAGCGCAACGGCATTCAGATCGACCAGTGCACCGAGTGTCGCGGTGTCTTCCTCGACCGCGGTGAGCTGGAGCAGCTGATCGATGCCGAGGCGGCCTACACCCAGGCCGCCCAGCAGGGCCGCGGCGCCCCGGTCCCCGGGCCGCCCGCCCAGGCGAACCAGCCTCCGGGTTACGGCTGGGACCAAGGCGGACACCATGGCAAGCCCCAGTACGGCGGACACCACGGCAAGCGGAAGAAGGGCTTCCTCGGCGAGCTCTTCGACTGACGCGCCGCGAGGACCGCGCCGCGCGGCGTTGACCCGCTGCGGGCCCGACCCCGATATCGTCGGGCAAGGCGAGCGTCGCAATCGCCGCGGTGCGGGCAGGCGCCCTCGGCCGACCTCCCATCGGGTGCCTGTGGCTCCCGTCGCAAGCGCCCGGCAGCCGTCAGGTCAGCCACCGAAACAGTTCCCACCTGCAACCGGCACGGGCCAGGGGACAGAACAACGAAAGGCAAGACAGCAGATGTCTTCGAAGGGTCGCAAGGACCACACACAGCGGGCCGCGCGGGTCCAGCAACTGCGGCGTGAGCAGAAGCGCAAGGAGCGTCGGCGTGCTCTGCTGATCTACTCCGTCACCGCAGCCGCGGTGCTGCTCATCGTCGGCGGCGTCGCCGTCAGCCTGATCCGCACCGAGGCGAACAAGCCCGACCTGGCGGCCGTGAAGAGCTACAAGGTCACCCCCGAGCACGTGCAGACCCCGGTTACGTATGCGCAGACTCCGCCCGCGGGCGGAAAGCACAACCCCATCTGGCTCAACTGCGCCACCTATCCCACCCCGGTGCCCAACGAGAACGCGGTGCACTCGATGGAGCACGGAGCCGTCTGGGTCACGTATCGACCCGATCTGCCGGCCGCTCAGGTCGCGACTCTGAAGGCCGCGATCCCGAGCACCTACGCGGTGCTCTCGCCGTTTCCCGGGCTGAAGGCTCCGGTCGTCGCCTCGGCGTGGGGTAAACAGCTCTCCCTCGACGGTGCGGACGATCCCCGTCTCGCGGCCTTCATCCGGGAGTACCGGCAGGGTGCTCAAGCGCCCGAGAGCGGCGCCGCGTGCACCGGCGGCTCCGACGGCACCCTGCCACTGAACGCCGGCGGCGGTATGCCCGCACCATCCCCGACCACGCAGCCCTGATCGGGGGATCTCGATGACCAAAGAACCGTCTCTGCCAGAGGATCTTGCGGAGTACGCCGAAGTTGCCGCTCGCCCCCGCCCCGACCGACACCGTCCTTGGTTGCCGGTGGTGGCGGTGCTGCTGGTAGTCGGCTTGGTGGTGGCCGGCGGGGTCGGGTACCTCGTGGGCCGTCCTGCCTCGCCACCGGCCGATGACAGTCCCGAGGCTGGATTTGCCCGGGACATGCAGGTCCACCACGCCCAGGCCGTTGAGATGTCCCTGATCGTGCGGGAGAAGAGCGCTGACCCGGGCCTGCGGGCGATGGCCTACGACGTGATCACCAGCCAGCAGCAGCAGATCGGCCAGATGTACGCCTGGCTGGACGGCTGGGGACTCCCGCAGACCTCCCCCCGTACGTCGATGGCGTGGATGTCGGGGATGGATCATGCCGGGATGGCTGGCATGCCGTCCGGATCCGGCTCGATGACGATGTTGCCGGACGGTCGGATGCCCGGGATGGCATCGGCCGCGGATCTGGCGCGGCTGAAAGCTGCGAGCGGTCGGGCCGCCGAGGTCCTATGGCTGCAGCTGATGATCCCGCATCACCAGGCCGGGGTAATGATGGCCGAGGCAGTGATCCAGAAATCCGATGATCCCCAGGTAGTCAAGCTGGCCAATGCCATCCGCACCGCCCAGCTCGCCGAGATCGACCAGATGCGCCAGATGCTCAAGGAACGCGACGGGGTCGAGAGGAGCTCGTGAAACCGGCGCTCCAACTGCTGGCCGCCGACGCGCTCGCCACCATCCACCTCACGGGGGCCGCACCGCCCGCAAAGCACACGCCGAGCTGGAATCGTCAGACCCGCCGGCCCGCGACGTACACACGCGGGTGCCGGCCCGGGTTGTGCTGCGGGTCGAAGGCCCGATCTCGCCGATCATTCCATCTGGTGGCTTTCGACGTTGGTTCGACGGATGCAAAGTCTGGTTGACTTTCGGCTCCTCCTACACTGCCCGAGTGTCCCCTCGAACCTACGCGCAGTTGTTCCGGATCGTCGCCACGGCCGAGGCCATCTCGTGGGCGGGTCTGCTGACCGGCATGTACTTCAAGTACCTCACGGATGCGGGGGACCTCGGGGTACGGATCTTCGGACCCATCCACGGCGGCATCTTCGTCGCGTATGTGCTGATCACATTCCTGGTCTCACGCGCGCTCGGATGGGGTCGTTGGACCACCCTGGTGGGGCTGGCGTGTTCGGTGCCGCCCTTCGCCACACTGGCGTTCGAGGTGTGGGCGCAACGAAGTGGCCAGCTTATGACGCCCACGACTGGTTCCCCCGACGAGCCCCTCCCCCGCCGAGCGACTACCGGCGGTCGCGTCTGAGCCACGGGCACGCGGGTTCGGCGACCTGATCGTTGCCGGAGCACGATCAGGCAGCAGCCCACCAGCCCTGTGCTCGAGGGCGGCCGGCACCTGAACGGCGAGCCGAGGTAGCCGGTGACGAGCGCATCTACTCGAACGACTGAGCGCGCCCGGGGCTGCGCTTGAGGAGCATTCTAGACTTGTGAAACATTTCACAAGTAGCGCTATGGGTGACCGGTTCGCGGCTGTGCGCACGTACCGTCGGGACCGTGGTCACCCGCGACGCGCTGCTCCAGGTACTTACTGCCGACCCTGCCGGGTTGCTGCCGGCGCGCGAGCAGATGGCGATGACCTTGGGATGGCACATCATCCTGGCCTGCTTCGGGGTGGCGTTCCCCGCGATGATCCTGGTGATGCACTCGCGGGGGATCCGCCGCGACGACCAGGTGGCACTGGGCCTGGCGCAGCGCTGGTCGAAGGTAGCGGCGGTCTTGTTTGCCATCGGTGCGGTCTCCGGCACCGTGTTGAGTTTCGAGATGGGGCTGCTGTGGCCCGGTCTGATGGGTCGCTTCGGCGACGTGTTGGGGTTGCCGTTCGCCGTCGAGGGGCTGGCCTTCTTCGTTGAGGCGATCTTTCTCGGCATCTACCTCTACGGCTGGGGCCGGATGCCCCCGAATCGGCACGTTCTGATGTTGATTCCGATGGCCATCTCGGGGGTCGTCGGCACGTTCAGCGTGATCGCGGTCAATGCCTGGATGAACAACCCCACGGGTTTCCGGATGGTCAACGGTGAAGTCACCGACGTCCAGCCGTGGCGTGCGTTCTTCAACGACGGGGTCTGGGGCCAGTTCGCGCATATGTGGGTGGGCGCGTTCATGGTCGTGGGCTTCCTGGTCTCGGGTGTGTACGCGGTGGGCATGCTCCGCGGCCGCGTCGATGCGCACCACCGGCTCGGGTTCAGCGTCCCGTTCGTCTTCGCTAGCGCGGCAGCGCTGGTGCAGCCCTTCATCGGGCACCTGCTGGGGCTACGGCTCGGTGGCACCCAACCCTCGAAGCTGGCGGCGTTCGAGCTCGCGACCACGACCGAGAGCCCGTCCCCTTTGCGTCTGGGCGGTGTCCTGGTCGATGGTCAGGTCCGGGGGGCGATCGACATCCCGCTGCTCGGATCGATCATCTCTCGCAACTCTTTCACCACCCCGGTCCAGGGCCTGGATACGATCCCGGTCGCAGACCAGCCGCCGGTGAACATTGCCCACTTGGCTTTTCAGTCGATGGTCGGGATCGGCACCCTGCTGGCGCTGGCCGTGGTGCTGTTCTGGTGGACTCGCTGGCGCGATCGTGACCTGCTCGAGAACCGCTGGTTCCTGCGGTTCTCCGCGGCGGCGGGTCCGCTCGCGATCATCGCTCTGGAGGCCGGGTGGATCGCGACGGAGGTGGGTCGGCAGCCGTGGACGGTGTTCGGCGTGCTGCGCACCACCGAGGCGGCGGGCAGCAACTCCGGATTGTGGTGGCTGTTCGGGGTCACGTTCCTGGTGTACGCCGCCATGACGGTGGGCGCCTACGTCGTGCTCCGGTCGATGGCGCGCCGCTGGCGCTCGGGTGAGCTGGACCTGCCCAGCCCCTACGGACCGCAAGCGCGACTCTCCGACACTCAGAGAACCGACCGATGACCCTCGCGCTGGCCGCTGCCGCCGCGCTCTTCGTGGGCGTGCTGGCCTACTCGCTGTTCGGCGGCGCCGACTTCGGCTCCGGATTCTTCGACCTGACCGCGGGTGGCTCCGCGTCGGGAGCCGAGCTGCGCACCCTCATCGACCACAGCATCGGGCCGGTATGGGAGGCGAACCACGTGTGGCTGATCTTCTGCCTGGTGACCTGGTGGACTGCGTTCCCAGTCTCGTTCGCGGCCATGATGAGCACCCTGATCATCCCGCTGCTGCTGGCATTGCTCGGGATCGTCCTGCGCGGAGCCTCGTTCGCCTTCCGCAAGTACGCCGCCACCCTCGCCCAGGCACGGCTGTTCGGCGCGTTCTTCGCTGCCTCCTCGCTGATCACACCGTTCTTCTTCGGTTGTGTCGCGGGGGCGATCGCGTCGGGCCGGGTGCCGGCGACCGGACGCGGCCCGCTGATCGACTCCTGGGTCAACCCCACCTCGATCTTCGGGGGCCTCATCGCGGTCGGCACCTGCACCTTCCTGGCCGGGGTGTTCCTCGTGGCCGACGCCGCCCGCGCCAGTGCATTCGTGCTCACGGCACAGCTACGGATCCGGTCCCTGGCCGTGGGCGTCACGACCGGGCTGATCGTGTTCGTCGCTCTGGTGCCCATCAAGCACGACGCCCCGACTCTCTACGCCGGTCTGACCGGGAAGGCGGCACCCCTGATCGGCATCTCGGCCGTGGCGGGTCTCGCCACACTGGTGCTCCTGGTCGCGCGCCGCTTCCCGGCGGCGCGCCTCACCGCGGTGCTTGCCGGCGCGGCGGTGGTACTCGGCTGGGGCATAGCCCAGTACCCCTGGCTACTCGTCGACCAAGTCAGCATTGCCGATGCCGCCGGGTCACCAGCCACACTCGCCGCACTGCTCGGCGTCGTCGTCCTAGCCGCGATCATCGTCGTCCCCGCGATGGCGTACCTGTACTCACTCACACAGTCCGAGCCGTGGACGAAGTCAGAATCCTGATTCACCGTAGGACATGACTCGTCAGAGCCAGTCGAGTGGTCGCCCGGGCGAGGTCCCGCGGCGCGGCGGAGACCGTTGAATACGGAGGCCAGGTTCTCAGTGACGGCGATAGCGGCGCAGTTGCTCCTTCGTCACGAGCCTCAAATGACCCCACCGACCTCGTCGAGTGAAGGCAACCTCGCTCCGTACAGGCTTCCAGTTCCAAGGCAGCACCCACCTCAGCTTCGCGTGGACCAGGTTCACAAGGCACTTCATGCGCTGGGTCGAGCCTGCGAGACGCCAATGCTCAGTCGGAAGTCTGAATAGATTCGGTTGCCGCTCGATGTTATCGAAAGGTTTGCCGCTGACTACCCCAGCGGTGGCTTCAAGATGGACGACGAGCCAGGGTCCACCCTGGCCCTCATGGTGGTGGTCTGGCACGAGCTCAGGCCGTGCGCCCCGGCGAACGTGCCTGAGATCGAAAGACTATTGCCCGCGAAGTATCGCGGGGGCTAGGACGACCACCTTTCGCTCCAGGGCCCACGCCCCCGCTGCACGGTGAAGCGTCCTTCATAAGACGACGATGTCCCTGTCGCGACTAATTGGAGAATCGGTAGGTCAAGATCCATTGGTTGCCGCCGCCCTGAGGCGACCGAGGGGCTGGGCACAGGAACCCGGTCGAGACGATGGCCGGATGCCTTTAGGGCTACGACCGTCCTTGAAGGCATCGAGACCGCTGCGGGCTTGACAGCTCTGCGGGAAGTGGCCTTCATTCGCGCTAAGGATACCTCCTCGTAAAGCCCAAACTCTGGTCCCCGCGAATGACCAAGGTCGACGACCGCGGATCCGCCCGGACTGAATCGCCCCGGGGCACACCAGAGCCTCTACTGGCTATGTCAACTTCATCCGGCCCCGGGATGACGGCCCCACGTGGCCCCATCTGGCGCTAGATCAGCGGTAGCGCAGGGCGCTCGGGAATGCGCTCTGGGAGGCTGGTGATCATGAGTGCTGAACCGTCTCTTGTGCCCGAACTGGCCGTGACCGACTGCAGCGTGTCCGTCCGGTTCTGGTGTGACCTGCTGGGCTTCGCCGTGCTTTACCGCAGGCCGAGGAGGGCTTCGCCTACCTCGCGCTCTCGGCGGCGCTCACCTCATGCTCGACCAGGCCGACATCGGCAGGACGTGGCGAACGGCGC
The DNA here is from genome assembly GCF_000152185.1 of Dermacoccus sp. Ellin185. Lineage (NCBI taxonomy): Bacteria > Bacillati > Actinomycetota > Actinomycetes > Micrococcales > Dermacoccaceae > Dermacoccus > Dermacoccus sp. Ellin185. The sequence goes on from NZ_AEIQ01000070.1 coordinate 39,150, forward strand.
CCTTCGACCTTCCCTTGGGGCGCGGGATCAACTTCCAGATCTCCGTGCCCGATGTTGCCGTGCAACTCAGGCAGCTCCGTGAGGCGGCCTGGCCCTTGTTCATGGAGCCGGAAGTGAAGTGGTACCGCCTCAGTCCGAGCGAGTAGGCGGGTGTTCGCCAGTTCCTCGTGCAGGACCCCGACGGCTACCTGGTGCGCCTCCAGATGTCGTTGGGACACCGAATGTTGGAGCAGTGACCCAACGCGGCAGGAGAGCGTGTCGGCCGGGCGCATTATGCCAGCTGACGGGCTGAGCGCCTGGGCCCTTGAGCGCGGGCCTCTCTCGGCTTCGTTCGGTAGGCTCCTGGCTGTGACGACGCCCTTGCCCGACATCGCCCCCGCGAGTGACGAACGATCAACCCTGACGTCATTCCTCGACTTCCAGCGCAGTGTCGCGCGCCGTAAGACTGAGGGCTTGGACGACCAGCAGCTGCGCACCCGCTTGGCCGGGCATCCATCGATGATGAGCATCGGCGCGATCATCAAGCACCTGGCCAGCTGCGAGACATGGTGGGCCCGCGGCTGTTTCGCCGGGCAGGATGTCGGGGAGCTGGACGAGCCGTGGCGCTCGGGCTGGCAGCAGGCTGAGGGTGACTGGGAGTGGGAAGCGGACGCCGACTCGGGCAAAGACCTGCGTGCGTGGTTCGACAAGGCCATCGCTAACGCGAACAGCACCTACTCGGCTGCCCCGACACTAGATGAGCTCAGCGTCCGGGCCTGGGGGGCGCCCACCCCGGCGCACGTCAACCTGCGTTGGATTCTCGTTCACCTCATCGAGGAGTACGCCCGCCACCTGGGCCACCTCGATCTCCTGCGCGAACAGATCGACGGCAACACCGGAGACTGAATGGCGAGATGAGGTCAGTGATCTCGTCGCGGCAGAAGCGGATGTTGGCGCGTCACTGCTCCCGTCCGGAGCTGATCCAGCGGGGATCGTCGGAGATGTTGCGATCACCGTGCACGGTGCGTGCGATGTGGTCCAGGAGGTCCATCTGGGTCGGCGTGAGGTCGATGTCTGCACTGCCGAGGTTCTCGATCATGCGGGATGCCGTGCGTGAACCTGGGATCGGGACGCAGGCGACTCGGAACTGCTCTGCCTTCTGCAGCAGCCACGCCAGGGAGATCTGGGCGTTGGTGGCTCCGATCTCGGCGGCAACGCGGGTGACGATCGCGAGAGCCTGCTGGTTGGCATCCCACCCGGCCCCCATGCGTTCGGTGCGGCCGCGGAGGTCGGTCGCGATCTGCGCGGGGGTGAGGGTGCCGGTGAGGAAGCCTCGTCCCAAGGGGCTGTAGGGCACGAATCCGATCCCGAGTTCCGCGCAGGCCGGGACCACGTGAGCCTCGACATCACGCGACCACAGGCTCCATTCGGACTGGACGGCCGTGATCGCGGCCGTCGCGTGGGCTCGACGCAGTTCGTCCGCGGTGACCTCTGACAGGCCGAGGTGACGTACCTTGCCCTGGGTCACGAGCTGCGCCATGGCGCCCACGGTCTCCTCGATGGGGATGTCGGGGTCGGTGCGGTGCAGGTAGTACAGGTCGATGGTCTCGACGTCGAGGCGGCGCAGCGACGCGTCGCAGGCTTGGGACACGTACTCGGGACGTCCGTCGGTGGACTTCTGCCCTCGGTGGTCCTCACCAAGGGTGATGCCGGTGATGCCGAACTTTGTGGCCAGCTGCACTCCGTCGCGGCGGCGGGCGAGCAGGGGTGCGAGCATCTCCTCGTTCGTCCCGGCTGGGCCGCTGCTGCCGGCACGGGGCTCCCCGTAGACGTCGGCCGTGTCCAGGAACGTGATGCCCGCGTCTATCGACTCGTCGAGGGTCCGGCGGGCCTGGGCGTCGGTGGTGCCGCCGTAGATGTGACTCAGGGCCATGCAGCCGAACCCGATCGGGGACGCGGTGAGGGTGCCGAGGGTGGTCATGGTGTCGGGCCTTCCTGGTAGGTGGCGATCTTGTATTCGGTCGCCGCGAGGGCCAGTTGGAGTTGGCCGATCTGGCGGCGCAGGGTGTCGCGGTGTTCGAGCATGAGGTCGAGTCGTTGGGGGATGGTCTGTCGTCCCGCGTCGACCAGGTTCAGGTACTCCTTGAGGTCGGCGATCGTCATTCCTGCGGTGCGCATGCGCGTGATGAACATCAGGCGGCGGATGGCGGGTGAGTCGTAGCGGCGGTGCCCGACGTCGTCTCTGGCGACGGCGACCATGCCAATGCGTTCGTAGTAGCGCAGCGTGTGGACGGTGACGTCCAGGTGGTCGGCTGCTTCGGCGATGTCCCACCACGTCGTGGGGTCGTCGCGAACGAGATCTTTCAGTGCCTCGACCGAGATCCCGCCGGGTGGGTCGGTGGCGAGGCGGAGGGCCTGTTCCAGCTCGAGGTTCATGTCGGTGACGCTACGGCTTCGAGCGCGCTCGAACGCAACACCCGCTTGCGGAGACCTCCGGTGCCGCATTCGCAAGGAAGGTCCGCACATCGGCAAAGTAGTGATGTCACGCGCCTGTTGCGGGGGTCCGGTGCCGGGCTCGGGTGTGGGCGAGGCGGTAGG
>NZ_AEIQ01000069.1:0-99788 GCF_000152185.1 Dermacoccus sp. Ellin185
CCGCCGAGGTGCGGCTGCGTGAGGCCCTCGAGGGCCGCCGGCGCGAGGAGTACCAGCTCGTCGCGCGCAACGGCCGTCACGGAGCGCTCCCCTTCGCCCCGGGCCCGGACACCTCCCGCGCCGGCCTCATGGCCGCGCTCGATGCGACGCTGGAGCGTCTTGGCACCGAGCACGTCGACCTGTGGCTCGTCGAAGGTGACGACGGCGTCACCCCGAGCGTCGAGGTCGCCTCGGCACTCGAGTGGGCCGTCACGACGGGCCGGGCGAGCGACGTCGGCCTGAGTGACGTGCCCGCCTGGCGCGCGGTCGACGTCAGTCACCTGCTCGCGGCGCGCGGCGTCCACCTCGTCGCGCACGCTGTGGAACATCACCTGCTGCGCGCCGACGCCACGGACGTCGTCGAAGCCGCCGCGGCGCGCGGCTACGGCGTCATCGCGGGCGCCGGGCTCGCGCGCGGCGTGCTGACGGGCAAGTACCGCCACGGCACGCCGGCCGATTCGCGTCGTGCCTCCGGCGATCTCGTGGCGAGCGGAGCCTCACGTGAGACGACGCGCGCCGTCGTCGAATCACTCGCGACGGCGGCCGACGGCCTCGGCGTCCACCCCGCCGAACTGGCCCTCGCCTGGTCGTTGCACGCGCCCGGCATCGACGCCGTCGTCGCGGGGTCTCGCACCGCGGCTCAACTGCGTGTCGCGCTGCGCGCCGGCGAGCTGAGTGTGCCGCGCGAGATCGTCGTGGCGCTCGACGAGGTCGCCGGCGCCTGACGGCGGGCGGCCTTGGTCGTCAGAACGCTCGGCCCCCGTGGCCGAGCGTTCGGCCCAATGGGGCGTTCGCCTCAGCCGCGGCCGCGCGCAGAGCGGTGCTTTTCGTCGCCGCTCGTCTCGTCGTCAGCATCGTCGAGGTCATCGTCGTCCTCGTCCTCGTCGTCGAAGTCGTCATCGAAATCGTCGTCGTCGAAGTCATCATCATCGAAATCGTCGTCGTCGAGCAGGACGAGCGGCGTCATCTCGTTGAACGCGTTGAGCAACGCGTCGTCGTAGGTCTCGAACGCGTCGGCCAGGGCGTCGGATGCCGCGATGACGGCGGGGTCGTCGTCACCGCGACGCGCTGAGCACGCCTCGAGGTGACGTTCGAAAGCGAGTGTGAGGGCTTCGAGGGCAGCGCGCGGGTCGGCGTTCATGTGGAAAACGCTACCCCGATCGCGCAAGAATGTGCAGATGGCCGAGTACGAATACCGCACGCTCACGTTCGCGCGTGACGCGAGCCGCAGCGACATCCGCCAGAGCCTCACCGACGAGGCCGAGTACGGGCACTGGGAGCTGGCCCGCACCCGCATCTACCTCGGTGGGGTCCGCCGCATCTGGTTGCGGCGCCGCATCATCCGCATGCGCCCGCAGGACAACGGCGGCTGGCTCTGATCAGCAGTCGGTGAGCAGACGCGCGAGCACCCGCTGCCCGAACTCGAGGCTTTCGACGGGCACGCGTTCGTCGATGCCGTGGAACATCGGCGCGAACAGCAGATCGGACGGCAGCCGCAACGGCGTGAAGCCGTAGCCGTTGATGCCGAGCTGCTTGAGTGCCTTGTTGTCGGTGCCCGCCGACAGGCAGTAGGGCAAGATCTCGCAGCCCGGGTCCTCGGTGCGCAGCGCGTCCTTCATCCGTTCTACGAGGTGGCCTTCGAACGGCGCGTCGAGCGCGATGTCGCGATGCAGCGTCTCGATCGTCACGTGTTCGCCGGCGAGTTCCGCGATGACGTCCATCAGCTCGTCCTCGTGCCCAGGCAGGAAGCGGCAGTCGACGTTGACCGACGCCGTCTGCGGGATGACGTTGTGCTTGTAGCCGGCGTCGAGCATCGTCGGGTTCGACACGTTCGCGAGGGCCCCCTCGACGAAGGTGCGCGCGCCGGGGATGTGCGCGAGCAGCGCGTCGGTGTCCTCGTCGGTGTAGGTCGTGCCCGTGATGTCCGCGAGACCGTCGAGCAGCTGGCGGACGCTCGCGACGTACTGGCGCGGCCAGACGTGGGCGTCGATGCGGCCGATCGCCGCGGCGAGGCGCGCGATGGCGTTCTCGTCGTTGGGGACGCTGCCGTGGCCGGCGCGGCCGTGGGCGGTGAGGCGGATCCAACGGATGCCCTTCTCCCCCGTCTGCAGCAGGTAGGCGCGCTGGTCGCCGCCGCCCTTCTTCGGCACGGTGACGGAGTAGCCGCCGACCTCGCTGATCGCCTCGGTGGCGCCCTCGAACAGTTCGGGACGGTGGTCGACGGCCCAGTGCGAACCCTTGACGCCGCCGGCCTCCTCATCGGCGAAGAACGCGACGACGAGGTCGCGCGGCGGAGTGACGCCGCGGCGGGCGAAGTCGCGGACGGTCGCGAGGATCATCGCGTCCATGTCCTTCATGTCGACGGCGCCGCGGCCCCAGACGCAGCCGTCCTCGACGTCGGCGGCGAACGGGTCGTGCGACCAATCGGCGGCGTCGGCTGGCACGACGTCGAGGTGGCCGTGGACGACGAGCGCGCCGCGTTCGCGGTCGGCCCCCGGGATGCGGACGACGACGTTCGCGCGCCCCGGCTCGCTCTCGAACAGTTCGGGTTCGAGGCCGACCTCCTGTAGCTGGCCCACGACGTACTCGGCCGCCTCACGCTCGCCGGGGCCCTCGGTGCCCGGGCCGTAGTTGCTCGTGTCGATGCGGATCAGATCGCGGCAGATGCGCAGGACGTCGGATTCGGAGGAGGTCTGAGAAGCCATGGCTCCACCTTTTCATTCCTGCGTGGGCAGCACGCAAGAACGCCCCGGTGGTATCTCACCGGGGCGTTCTCGTGAAGTGTGTCCGAGGGGGGACTTGAACCCCCACGTCCGATAAAGGACACTAGCACCTCAAGCTAGCGCGTCTGCCATTCCGCCACCCGGACAGGTGGTGTTTTCCGGCCGCTTTCGCGCCCTTCCAACGAGGAAGAACATTACCAGGCGTTCGCTTGGAGTGCACATCGGCTCGGCTCAGGCGTGGCCCGTCGGCTGCTCGCCGTCCTGCTCGGGGCGGTGCGGCAGACGGATCTGACGCTGCGGCTGCTGCTGGGTCTCGCGCGGAGCGTCGACCGGCTCGGGCTGCAGACCGGCGTCGGACCCGCTGGCGGGCCTCGTCTGCGCGCCGCGCGGCGCCTGCGGCATCGCCGATGCGCCGAGGGCGGGCACACCGTCGTCAGCGCCGGAAGGGTGCTGCGGGCGGGACGTCGAATCCTCCGCCTCGTTCGTTGCCTGGTCGACCTGGCCACGCGCGTTGGCGAGCGCGACCTGAGGGTCCTCGAGCTTCGTGTCGGCGAACGCGTTGTCGTCGTTCGTGCCGGGGTCGACCCATTCCTCGTCATCGTTGTCGCCCGGACGCCCGGCGTCGCCGCCGAGAGCGCTCGAGATGCCGCGCAGCGCGTCGGTGACCTCCGAGGGGATGACCCACATCTTGTTCGAATCGCCCTGCGCTAGCTGCGGCAGCGTCTGCAGGTACTGGTAGGCGAGCAGACGCTGCGTCGGCTTGCCGCGGTGGATGGCGTCGAACACCTGCTGGATGGCGCGCGCCTCACCCTGGGCCTTGAGGACGGCGGCCTGCGCCTCACCCTCGGCGCGCAGGATCTGGCTCTGCTTCTCACCCTCGGCCGTGAGGATCTGGCTCTGCTTGAAACCCTCGGCGTTCAGGATGGCTGCGCGGCGGTCACGCTCGGCGCGCATCTGCTTCTCCATCGAATCCTGCACCGACGCCGGCGGGTCGATCGCCTTGAGCTCCACACGATTCACGCGGATGCCCCAGCGGCCCGTCGCCTCGTCGAGCACGCCGCGCAGCTGCCCGTTGATCTGGTCACGCGAGGTGAGCGTCTGCTCGAGGTCGAGCGAACCGATGACGTTGCGCAGCGTCGTCACCGTCAGCTGCTCGATACCCTGGATGAAGTTCTCGATCTCGTAGACGGCCGACTTCGGATCCGTCACCGAGTAGTAGATGACGGTGTCGATGCTGACGACGAGGTTGTCGCTCGTGATGACGGGCTGCGGCGGGAACGTGACGACCTGCTCACGCAGATCGATGTTCGCGCGCACCCGGTCGATGAACGGCACGAGGATGTGCAGACCGTCCGTCAGCGTGCGGTTGTACGAGCCGAGACGCTCGACGATCTGAGCCGTCTGCTGCGGCACGATGCGGATCGTGCGCATGACGACGACGACCGCGAAGACCAGCAGCAGGATGACGACGATGAGTCCTGGGGACATGTTCCCTCCCTGTGGCCGGGCGAACCCGGCGTGATGCGCGGACGCTGGCGGGAGTGCTCGCTCAGCGCCGCTCGGTGGTGGTGGGGTCGACGAGCAGAGTCGCGCCCTGCAGGTCGATGACGTGGACGGGCGAACCGAGGGGCAGCGTCGTGCGCACGTCGGTGCGCGCGCTCCACAGGTCGCCGTGCACCTTGACGAGGCCCTGCGACTCGGAGACCGGCTCGACGACGAACCCCGTCTGACCGACGACCGAACGCGGCCCGATGTCGGTGTTGTCGCGCGTCGGGCGCAGACGGCGACGCAGCATCGGGCGCAGCGTGAACAACAACCCGACGGCGACGGCCACCGCGATCGGCGCACTGATGACGAAGTCCGCACCGAAGTACGACGCGATCGCGCCCGCGAGCGCGCCGAGCGCGAGCATGATGAACACGAAGTCGACCGTGACGGCCTCGACGGCGGCCATCGCGAGGGCGACGCCCAGCCACATCAGCCATGCACTGTTGTTCATGCTCGGTCCAGCTCCCCGCTTCGACGACTTCGTACCTGCAATCTACGTGGAACGCTCGTCCGGTTCGACCCGAGAACCTAACGATTACCTCACGGCGACGCGGCAGCGGCGTCGTCCCAGGCCGGCGGTTCGCCGGGCGTCAGCGCCGGATCGTCCACGGCGAAGGTACGCACCGGACCCTTCGGGGTGAGCGGGCCCTCGAACCGGACGGTGACGCGGCCACGCCCTGAACCCCACACCCAACCCGCGCCGAACTCGTCGTGATGCACGTCCATGCCGGGGCGCCACGACGGCGTCGTGCCGGGGCTGAAACGCGTCGTCAACTCCTGAGGCAGGGTCGACGGCGCCTCGTCGGCGTCGGGGTCAGCGTCGTCGCTGCTGGGGGTGGCGGCTGTCGACGACTCACCGACGGCCTCGGGAAAGGCCGGCGTGTCGACGGGAGCCTCGAGTTCGAACAGCCCCGACTGCGCGTGCGTGACGAAACCGCTGACGCCCACACCGATGAGACGCACACCCTGCGCGAGGTCGAGCCCGTCGAGCAGGCGCTGAGCCGTGCGGGCGATGACGTCGGCGTCACGGCTCGGGGTCGGTGATGTCGAGCTGCGCGTCAACGAACTGAAGTCAGGAAGGCGCACCTTGAGGTGCACGGTGCGCCCGAAGACTCCGGCCTTCTCGCAGCGAGCGGAGACGGCCTGCGCGATGCGCTCGATCTCGCGGCGCAGCACGGCGCGATCGTGGACGTCGCGTTCGAACGTCTCCTCGTGCGAGACGCTCTTCGCCTCGCGGGTGAGGGTGAGGTCCCGATCGTCGCGGGCGCGCGCCAGTTCGTGGAGGGAATGCCCGTGACGCTCACCGAAGATGCTGACGAGATCGACGTGCGTCATCGCGCGCAGCTGTTCGACCGTCTCGACACCGAAGGTGCGCAGCCGCGCCGCAGTCGCCGGGCCGACGCCGCTGATCGCGCGCACCGACATCGGCGCGAGGAACTCGAGCTCGCTGCCCGGTTCGACGACGGTGATGCCCGCCGGCTTGTTCAGGTCGGAGCCGATCTTCGCGAGCATCTTCGACGACGCCGCCCCCGCGCTGACGCTCAAACCGCCCGTTGCGTCGGCGACGTCACGGCGTAGGGTCTCGAGCACCTCGCGCACGTGCGCGGTGCTCGAGACCTCGAGGTCGGCGCCGCGCAGGTCGACGTACGCCTCATCGATCGAGACCTGCTCGACGAGCGGCGACAGCTCGCGCAGCACGGCCATGACGGCGAGCGACGACGCGCGGTACGCCTCGAACCGTGGCGAGAGGAACGCCGTGCCGGCCGGGCAGATGGCCCGTGCCTCGGCGGTGCTCATCGCACTGCGGGCGCCGAACGCTCGCGCCTCGTACGACGCCGTCGAGACGACGCCGCGCAGGCCGGTACCACCGACGATGACGGGGCGTCCACGTAGGCTCGGCTTGTCGCGCTGCTCGACCGAGGCGAAGAACGCGTCGAGGTCGACGTGGACGATGCTGGCGTCGTCTCTCACACCAGGTCGATGACCACCTTGACGTCGCCGTCGCGGCGCTCGAAGGCCTCGGCGAACTTCTCGAGCGGCACGCGTCGCGTGATGAGTCGCTCCAGCCAGGCGTTGTCGGCCTTCGCGAGCACCTCGGCCGCGCCCTGGTAGTGACGCAGGTTCGCGTTGACCGAGCCGACGACGACTCCGTTGTCGAGCACGAGGTCGCGGTTGATGTGGCCCAGGTCGACCTCTTGCTCCTTCGGCGCGGAGATGCCCGTCAGGCACACGATGCCGTAGGGCACGTTGTTGGCGAGCACGCCCGAGATGACGGGCACCGCGCCGGTGGCCTCGATGACGACGTCGGGGGCGATCTGCTGCATCTGTTCCACGACGTCGCCCGTGACGTAGGTGGCGCCGAGGTCGCGCACGAGCTCGGGCTTGAGACCGTCGGTGGGCCGGTCGAGGACGTAGACGTCGAGGCCCTTCTGGGCGCCGATGAGCGCGCCGAGCAGACCGATCGGCCCGGCACCGGTGACGAGTACCTTCTTCGGCGCGAACGTCGCGCGGGCGCCGATGCGCTCGACCTGCTCCCAGGCCTTCGTCACGACGGTCGTCGGCTCGAGCAGCACGCCGACCTTCTCCAGCGACGGGTCGAGCTTGACGGCGTGGTCGGCGGGGATGCTCCAGCGCTGCGAACCGAACCCGTGGATCTGCTTGATGCCGTGCTCGGTGTACTCGCCGTTGCGGCACATGTCCCACTCCCCCGCGGCGCACGCGACGCACGGCACGGTGTCGGGCATGCGGACGATGCCGACGACGAGGTCGCCCTCGGCGAAGTCGGAGCCCTCGGGAGCCTGCAGGACGCGCCCGAGCGACTCGTGGCCGAGGACGAGGCGCTCGGCGCCCTCGGGCGCCCAGCCGTAGGCACCGTCGGCGATCTCGTGGTCGGTGCCGCACACGCCGAGGGCGATGCCCTCGACGAGCAGGTCGCCGGGCCCGGGCGTCGGGTCGGGCATGTCGGTGACGGCGAGGGAATCCTTGCTCAGGGGCAGGACGGTGAGTGCGCGCATGACTCCAACTCTAGGCCCCGGGCAGGAGGTCATCCGACGCTTCGGTGGACCAGCAGCGGCAGGACGCAGACGGCGCCCGCCTCGCGTAGCGCGGCCGCGGCGACGGTGGGCTCCCACGTCGTCGACGAGGTGTCGACGACGAGCAGGACGCTCGCTCCCGCGACCTGCGGAGCGCTCCCGGCGAGGGCTTCGCGCCACGCGGTCGCCACCTCGGCGCCCGAGGCATCGCCGACGTTGGGCGGCACGACGTTCCACGTCGTGTGCGGCAGCTTGCCCGCGGCGCCGAGGTGCGCGGCCAGCGACTCGACCCGGGCGGTGCTGACCTCGCCCGAGCCGACCCGCGTCGGCAGCGCGACGATGCATGAGGGGCGCTGGCGCCACGTCTTCGACCAGGCCGCGAGCACGCGCACCGCGGATTCCTGCAGCGCCTGCGACGCCTCCTGCGTGCCCTGGGCGCGCCGATCCTCTCGCCGCTCGTCCTCCCACTCGGCTGCGTCGGCGTGGATGAGCACCCGCCCGGGGTCGGCGGCGAGGTTCGCGGGGATGCGCCCGCGGGTGCCGAACGCGCCACCGGGCCACATCTTGCGCGGTTCGAGGGTGATGGTCTCGGCGCGCAGCACCGCCGCGATGCGTTCGAGCGTCGCGGGGTTGATGTCCGTCGTCAGCGGCTCGGGCAGGTGGCCCAGGCAGACCGAGCACTGGCCGCAGTCGGCGGCCTCGGGGTCGTCGAGGGCCGTGCGCAGAAGCTTCATGAGGCACTGGGCGCCGGCGATGTAGCGGCGCATGATGTCGGCCTCGCGCTCCCGCGTCGCGATGACGCCCGCGTAGTGCTCCTCGTCGAAGCTCCACTCGACGCCGGTGGCACGCCAGCCGTCGGGGGTGCGCTCGACGACGCCGTCGACGGCGAGTTGCTTGAGCAGCAGCTCGACCCGGTTGCGTCGCAGGCCCGTCTCCGCGTCGAGGGCCACGACGCTCATCGGCTCGGCCGCGGCCTGCAGTGCGGTCAGGAGCGTCGCGACCTGCTCCTTCTTCGGGATCGTCGCCGTCGCGAAGTACTCCCAGATGTTCTCGTCGCCCGCGGCGGGCAGCAGCGCGACGACGGCAGAGTCGATGGCACGGCCCGCTCGCCCGATGTGCTGGTAGTACGACACCGGTGACGCCGGCGCGCCGAGGTGGACGACGAAACCGAGGTCGGGCTTGTCGTAGCCCATCCCGAGCGCTGACGTCGCGATCAGCGCCTTGACACGGTTGTGGCGCAGATCATCCTCGAGCTGTTCTCGCTGAGCCGCCTCGAGCTGACCGGTGTACGCAGCGACGGGCAGCTCGTCACCGTGCGCGGCCGTCACGGCCGCCGCGAGACGCTCGGCGTCCGCGACCGTCAGGGTGTAGACGATGCCACTGCCCGGCAGTGACGCGAGATGGTCGACGACCCACGCGTAGCGCTGCAACGCCGTCATCTCCGGCAGCACCGCGAGGTGCAGCGACGAGCGGGCGAGCGGCCCCCGCAGCACGAGGGAGGCCTCCCCCAGCTGCTGCGCCAGATCCTCGGTGACGCGCTCGTTGGCCGTCGCCGTCGTCGCGAGCACGGGTGTCGCCGGGTTGAGCGTCGTCAGGACGTCGGCGACGCGGCGGTAGTCGGGGCGGAAGTCGTGCCCCCAGTCGGACAGGGCGTGCGCCTCGTCGATGACGAGCAGCCCCAAATCACCCGCGAGCGAACGCATGACGCGTTCACCGAACGTCGGGTTCGCGAGGCGCTCTGGCGAGACGAGCAGCACGTCGAGCTGCCCGGCCGTCACGGCCTGCTCGATGGCGCCCCAGGCGTCGAGGTTGCCGGAGTGGATCGCAGCGGCCCGCAACCCCGCACGCTCGGCGGCGGCCACCTGGTCGCGCATGAGGCTGAGCAGTGGTGAGACGACCAGCGTCGGGCCCGCGCCGCGGCTGCGGGCGATCGCCGTCGCCACCCAGTAGACGGCCGACTTGCCCCACCCCGTCGCCTGGACGACGACGACGCGCGCGCCCGGCCGACCGAGCGCCTCGACCGCGACGCGCTGATCGTCGCGCAGGCGAGCGTCCGGCCCGGCCAGGGCGTGCAGCACGGAGGAGGCGACGGCGTCGAAGCCGGTGTCGTGTTCAGCGTTCATGGGACGAACTGTGGCACGAGACACCGACAACCCCAGAACGACGCGGATTCAGCCCTGCGACGAGGACGCCGCCGCAGCCTTCTCGGCACGCTTGCGACGCCGCTCGGCGGCGATGCGGGCGTCGTCGGCCTCGGCCTCCTCGAGCGTCGGCGCGGTGCCACCCATGGAGGCGGGCAGGAACTCGAGGTCGGCGCCGCTCAGCGTCGGGTAATTCGCGCGTGCCGCGTCGAGCAGCTTCTGCATCGCGTCCTTGACGCGCTGCGTGTTCTCCTCGGGGCTGAGCGTCTCGTCGTACGTCATCGGCTCACCGACGGCGACGGTGATCGGCGTGTTCGTGCGCCCGAGACGCTTCGGCTTGCCCTTCGTCCACACACGCTGCGAACCCCACAGGATCATCGGCACGATCGGCACCCCGGCCTCCTGCGCCATGCGCACGCCGCCGGTCTTGAAGGACTTGAGCTCGAATGAGCGGGAGATCGTCTCCTCCGGGAAGATGCCGACGAGCTCGCCGCGCTTCAGGGCAGCGACGGCGTCGCGGTAGCTCTGCGCGCCGTTGCCGCGCTCGACGGCGATGTGCTTCATGCCGCGCATGAGCGGGCCCGAGATCTTGTGGTCGAAGACCTCCTTCTTCGCCATGAATCGGATGACGCGGCGCTGCTTGATCGCCGGGAAGCCCGCGTACGTGAAGTCCATGTACGACAAGTGGTTCATCATGACGACGGCGCCACCGGAGCGCGGCAGGTTCTCGGAGCCGACGAGGGTGAACTTGAGCCCCTGCGCGGCGAAGAGGCTGCGCGCAATGGCGAGAACGGGAGGGTAGACGAGTTCCATGTCCACCAGCCTAATCCCGCTAGGCTGACGCGGTGCTGCAACAGATCGAGGCGACGCGCTTCGTCGTCCCCCTGCGTGAGGGCGGCTCGCTGCCCGGCGTCGTCGAGGGTTCCGACCTCGGCACGTGGGTCGTCAAGTTCCGCGGAGCCGGCCAGGGGCTCAAGGTGCTCGTCGCCGAGGTCGTCGTCGGCGAACTCGCCCGTGCGCTCGGCCTGCGGGTGCCCGAGCTCGAGCTCGTCGAGCTGCCGGAGGCCATCGCGAAGTACGAGGCCGACGAGGAGGTGCAAGATCTGCTGACGGCGAGCGTCGGGCTCAACCTCGGCGTCGACCTGCTGCCGGGCGCCTTCGCCTATGACGGCTCCATCCCGCCGCCCGCCGACGAGGCCGCCACGATCCTGTGGCTCGATGCGTTCACCGCGAACATCGACCGCACCCCGCACAACCCGAACCTCGTGCGCTGGCACGGGCAGACGTGGTGCATCGACCACGGTGCGGCGCTGTACTTCCACTACTCGTGGCCGTCGAAGGGCTCCCACCCGGAGCGTTTCGCGGCGCAGCGCTTCGATCTGGGCTCCCACATCATGGCCGGGGTGGTCGACCCCTCGCCCGCGGCCGCAGCGGCCGCACACGAGCGTCTTGCTGCGCTCGTCACCCCTGGCCTGTTGCGCGAGATCCTGACGCTCGTGCCCGACGAATGGCTCGAGACGAGTGAGTCGATGCCGCACGCCGACGACGTGCGCGCCGCCTACGTCGAGAACCTGCTCGCGCGCCTCGCCGCCCCGCAAGCATGGTCGCCGGCGTTCGCGGGTGAGATGCGATGAGCGTCGGCTACCAGTACGTCGTGCTGCGTCTCGTGCCGTCGATCGAGCGCGAGGAGTTCCTCAACGTCGGCGTCGCGCTCTACGCGCAGATGGCCGATTTCCTCGACGCCCGTTTCCACCTCGACGCAGCCCGCCTCGCCGCGTTCGCTCCGACGCTCGCCGCCGGAGACGTCGAGCAGTCGCTCGCCTCGCTGTGCGCCGATGTGCGCGGCGAGCCGTGCCCCGGGCGCCCTGACCTGCCGAAGCTGGGGCAACGCTTCGGCTGGATCAGCGCGCCGCGTTCGACGATCGTCCAGCCGGGCCCGATGCACGGCGGGGTCAGCAACGACCCGGGCGCCACCCTCGAACGTCTCGTCGGCCGGCTCGTGCGCTGAGCTGGCTCAGGCCCATACCCGCTCAATCCTGGTGCGCGGTCGGTAGGGTCGAACCATGAGCATCGAACGAGCCACTGCGCCCAACCCCTACGACCACCTGCCGGTGTTCCCGGCCCTCACCGTCACGAGCACGAGCTTCAGCGACGGCGGCGACCTCACCGAGGCGTATGTCTACGACGGCTGGGGCGTGAACGGGCAGAACGTCTCGCCGCAGCTGTCGTGGAGCGGTGCGCCGGAGACGACGACGTCGTACGTCGTCACCTGCTTCGACCCTGATGCGCCGACCCCGTCGGGCTTCTGGCACTGGGCGATCGCAGGCATCCCGGCGGACGTCACCGAACTCGCCGAGGGCGCCGGATCGGGTGACGCCGCGTTGCCCGAGGGCGCCTTCCACGTCGCCGGTGATGGCGGCGTCAAGGGCTGGATGGGGCCGTGCCCGCCCGGAGGTGACGGCAAGCACCGATACATGTTCGCGGTCCACGCGATCGAGGGTGACCCTCTCGCGATCGACGACTCGGTCACGCCCGCCGTCCTCAGCTTCAACGCCGTCTTCCAGACCGTCGCACGCGGCGTCACGACGGGCCTGTACGGTCACTGATCGTCCCGGCCACTGATCTCAGCGGCTGCCAGCCGACACAGCACGAGGCCCCGATGCCCACGAGTGGATGCTCGTCGACGTCGGGGCCTCGGCGCGCCCCGTCACACGCGTAGCGTGTACATCGCGACGGCGCTGGCGGCCGCGACGTTGAGCGAGTCGACGCCACCTGCCATTGGGATGCGGACGGTGACGTCGCACGCGGCGACCGTTCGCGTTCCGAGGCCGTCGCCCTCGGTGCCCATGACGAGCGCGAGGCGTTCGGGCTCACGCGCCGCGAGTTCGTCGAGCGTTACGGAATCGTCAGCCAGCGCCATCGCGGCGACCGTCCATCCGGCCTCCTGAAGTCGCGTCACCGAGCCGGGCCACGGGTCGATGCGCGTCCACGGCACCTGGAACACGGTGCCCATCGACACGCGCACCGAGCGGCGGTACAGCGGATCTGCGCAGCGCGGGGTGACGAGGACGGCGTCGACGCCGAGCGCCGCGGCCGATCGGAAGATGGCACCGACGTTCGTGTGATCGACGATGTCCTCGAGCACGACGACGCGCCGCGCGTCACGCAGCAGTTCTTCGGGCAAGGCCAGCGCGGGGCGGTTCATCGACGCGAGAGCCCCGCGGTGCAGATGGAAACCCGTCATCGACTCGATGACGTCGGCCTCCCCCACGTACACGGGGACGTCGGCGGCCTCGGCGTCCGCGACGATGTCGGCGAGGTCGTCGAGCCAGCGCTGGCCCATGAGGAAGCTGCGGGGACGGTCGCCGCGCGCGAGGGCGCGGCGGATGACCTTCTCGCTCTCGGCGATGTAGAGGCCGCGCTCGGTTTCGAGCTTCTTGCGCAGCGCGACGTCGGTGAGGCGGAAGTAGTCGGCGACGCGGTCGTCGTCGGGTGAGGTGATGCGGATCGGCACCGGCGATCAGGCCTGCGCGGCGCGGGCGCTCCAGCGCTCACCGTGACGATCGAGCTCGAGCGCGAGACCGAACGTCTCCGAGAGGTTCTCGGCCGTCAGTGTCGACTCGATCGGGCCGGCGGCGACGACGCGGCCCTCGCGCAGCATGAGGATGTCGGTGAAGCCCGGCGGGATCTCCTCGACGTGGTGGGTGACGAGCACGAGCGCCGGTGCGTCGACGTCCTCGGCGAGCGCGGTGAGGCGCTGCACGAGGTCTTCGCGGGCACCGAGGTCGAGCCCGGCGGCGGGCTCGTCGAGCAGCATGAGCTCGGGGTCGGTCATGAGGGCGCGGGCGATGAGGACGCGCTTGCGCTCCCCCTCGCTCAGCGTGCCGAAGCGACGCTCGGCGAGGTGCGCGGCGCCGAGTTCGTCGAGCAGTTCGCGTGCGCGTTCGTGGTCGAAGCTGTCGTACTTCTCACGCCAGCGTCCCACCATGCCGTAGCTCGCGGTGACGACGACGTCGGAGACCTTCTCACCGGCGGGGATGCGCTCGGCGAGGGCCGCCGTCGCGAGGCCGATGCGGGGGCGAAGCTCGAACACGTCGACGGCGCCGAGCACTTCGCCGAGGATGCCGGCGACGCCCGTCGAGGGATGCATGCGACCGGCGGCGACGTTGAGCAGTGTCGACTTGCCGGCGCCGTTGGGGCCGACGACGACCCAGCGCTCGCCTTCCTCCACCTCCCACGAGACGTCGTCGAGCAGCTTCTGCGCGCCGCGCGTGACACCGATCCCGGAGAAGGACAACACATCGCTCATACCCGTGACCCTACTGACTCGACGGGGTCGAATGCCACGCGACACGGCACGGATGACGTCGTGGACGCGCCTGGCGCCCAACCGACACGGGTGTAAGCTACAACTTGTATCTATGTTGCGTCGAACGCTTACCACCGTGGGCAGCAGATCGACCACCCGAACGAGGAGCGAGCATGAGCGAGCCGAAGATCTCCGCGGCCGACGCGGTCTACCGCGAGGTGAAGGGCCGCATCCTCGACGGCTCGATCGCCGGTGGTGCCCTCATCAGCGAGGGTGAGATCTCGGAACTGCTCGACGTCTCCCGCACCCCCGTGCGCGAGGCGTTCGTCCGGCTGCAGGCCGAGGGGTGGATGACGCTGTACCCCAAGCGCGGCGCGCTCGTGCGCGCCGTCGAACCGCGCGAGGTGCGTGACGTCGTCGAGGCGCGCATCGCGGTGGAGTCGCGTGCGGCGCGCAGCGTCGTCGAGGCGCAGGAGCACCGCGACGTCGCCATCGATCTCGGCGAGATCCTGCGCCGGCAGCGCCAGAGCCTCGAAACCGGCGACCACGACGACTTCACCGAGACCGACTGCGTGTTCCACACCCACCTCGTCGCGGCCGGTGGCAACGCCATCCTCACCGAGTTCTACGAGCGTCTCGGGGAACGTCAGCGCCGCATGGCCGCGCGCATCCTGTGGAAGGACGATCGCCGCTGCCGCGACGTCCTCACCGCCCACGCCCGTCTCGTCGACCTCGTCGCCGCGGGCGACGCGACCGGTTTCGAGCAGGAGCTGACGGCGCACCTGCACCACTCCTACGACGGGCTGCTCCCCTGAGCCTCTCGCCCACCCGAGTTCACCCCACTCACCCACACCCGACGAAAGGCCCCCGCGTGTCACTCGACACCCCGACCCGCACCACCAGCCACGAACGCGTCACGACGAGCGTCGACTCCCCCGAGCGCGCCGGCGCCGGGGGCGCGCGGGCCGCCTGGCTGCCGGTCGGGGCGGCGATGTTCACCGTCGCGTGGGGTGGCAACCAGTTCACGCCGCTGCTCGGGCTCTACCGTGACATCGACGCGCTCTCGACGGGCGCCGTCGACCTGCTGCTCGGTGCGTACGTGCTCGGCATCATGCCAGCGCTGCTGCTCGGCGGGCCGGCCTCCGACCGCTGGGGCCGTCGCCCGCTCATGCTGCCCGCGCCGATCCTCGCGATCATCGCGTCGGTGCTGCTCGCCGTCGGCTCCGGGTCGCCGGCCGTGCTCTTCGTCGGCCGCATCTTCTCCGGCCTGGCGCTCGGGCTCGCCATGGTTGTCGGCGGCTCGTGGATCAAAGAACTGTCGAGCCCGCCGTTCGACGCCGAGGCCGACGCCGCCGCGGGCGCGCGTCGCGCCTCCATCAGCCTGACGGCCGGATTCGCGCTCGGCGCCGCTACCGCCGCGGCGCTTGCCCAGTTCGCGCCGCTGCCCGCGGAGCTGTGCTACCTCGTCCACCTCGTCATCACGGCGGCGAGCTTCGTGCTCCTGACGCGCGCCCCCGAGACGCATGCCGCCCAAGAGATGCCGGGACGCTTCCTCGACGATCTGCGCGTGCCCGCTGCGGGCCACCGTCGCTTCCTGTTCGTCGTCCTACCGATGGCGCCGTGGGTGTTCGGCTGCGCGGGATGCGCCTATGCCGTGCTGCCCGCCGTCATGGGTGATCGCACCGGCTCGTTCGGCATCGCCTTCTCGGGCCTGCTGTGCCTCGTCGCGCTCGGCTGCGGGCTGTTCATCCAGCAGGTCGGCAAGCGCTTCGACGACGTCAGCTCCGCGCGCGCCATCATCATCGCCCTGACGATGACGCTGCCCGGCCTCGGCATCGCCGCACTTGCAGCGCGCCTCGTCAGCCCGTGGCTCGCGCTCGTCGCGGCCGCCGTCCTCGGTCTCGCCTACGGCATGCTGCTCGTCTCCGGCCTGCAGGAGGTGCAGCGCATCGCCGGTCCCGAGGACCTCGCGGGACTGACGGCTGTCTACTATTCGATCACCTACCTCGGCTTCTTCGTGCCCGCCGCGCTCGCCGTCGTCAGCCACTGGCTGAGCTACCCTGTGATGTTCATCGGTGGCGTCGTGCTCGCCGCGCTGAGCCTCGGTGTCGTCCTGATGTTCTCGCGCAAGCACCTTCCGTCGGCTCTGGCGCACTGACCTGTCGCCACTAGGCTGGGCGATCGTGTACGAACTGCCTGCCTCCGTGCGCCTCGCCCTGTGGGTCACGCACGCCATCGCCGCCGATCGCCCGCTCAGCGAGGCGCTCGGCGCCGCGCTGCCCGACGTCGACGCCGTCGAGGGTGGCCTGCCGCGCCTCGAACTGTGGCGAGACCTCGGCGAACGCATCGTCTGCGTCGACCTGCCCCGCCCGGGGCTCCACGGCGGTTTGCTGCCGCCCGGCGGACCCGCGACGCAGGCTGCGATAGAAGCCGGAGAATGCCTGTTCGTGCCGTCGCTCGGCGGGGTTCTCGTGCCGCGGCTGGAGTATTACGGGCCGGCCGGTGACGAGGGCCTCAAGCTCACGCTCGAACCGCACGACAGCGACCCGATTCCGATCCACCGCCTCGAGGCACTCGCCCTGGCCGACATCGACCGGCGCTTCCGCGAGGCGTTGCTGGCGCATGTCGGGGTGCTCGAATCCCTGCAGATCGCACCGTTCCTCGGCTCCTCGGCCCGCGAGCGCGTCGACGAACGCCTCGACGGCGCGCGCTGGGCGTTGCCACCGGGCCTGCACCCGCGGGCGCTGCGCATCATCACGACGGCCGGCCTCGTCGTCGCCGCCCTCGACGAGGCACTGACGACGAGCGGCGGCCTCGACGCGGGTAGCGTCGCAGCGCGCGAGCGCACGCTGCGCTCCCTGCTCGACGAGGCCGAACTCGCTCTCGCACAGGCCGCGACGGCGGCCGCCATCGGCCTCGCACACGACGCTGCCCGCCCTCGATGAGGACGGGCAGCGTTGATCGCGCGTTGCGGTGTGCTCAGAGCGGCGTGTCTCCGGCAATGACGTATCAGGCCGTACGGGAGCCTTCGAGCACCGTCGCGTAGACCTGCTGGGTGCGCTCGGCGATCGCGTCCCACCCGAAGTGCTCGACGGCGCGCTGACGCCCGGCTCGACCCCGTCGGCGGGCCTCTTCGACGTCGGAGGTCGCCTCGGTGAGGGCGCGCGCCAGATCGGCGACGAACGTATCGGGGTCGACGGGCGTACCCGTTCCGTCGTTCACCTGCTCGATCGGCACGAGCCAGCCCGTCTCGCCGTCGACGACGACCTCGGGGATGCCGCCCGTCGCGGTTGCGACGACGGCCGCTTCGCACGCCATCGCCTCGAGGTTCACGATGCCGAGGGGTTCGTACACCGACGGGCAGACGAACGTCGTGGCCTGCGACAGCAGCGCGACGACCTCCTCGCGCGGCAGCATGTCGGGAATCCACACGACGCCGTCGCGCTCTGCGCGCAGCTGGTCGATGAGGCCCTCGACCTCGGCGAGGATCTCAGGGGTGTCGGGCGCGCCCGCGCAGAACACGAGCTGCACGTTCGCAGGCACCTGACGCATCGCACGCAGCAGGAACGGCACGCCCTTCTGACGCGTGATGCGCCCGACGAACACGATGCTCGGACGCTCGGGGTCGACCCCATGACGGCGCGCGATCTCGAAGGCGGCGTCGCTGCGGTCGGGCGCCCAGGCCTGTGCGTCGATGCCGTTGTGGACGACATGGACCTTCGCCGGGTCGAGCTGCGGGTAGCTCGCGAGGACGTCCTTGCGCATGCCCTCGGAGACGGCGATGACGGCGGCCGCGCCCTCGTAGGCGGTGCGTTCGATGAAGGAGGAGATCGCGTAGCCGCCGCCGAGCTGTTCGGCCTTCCATGGCCGCATCGGCTCGAGGCTGTGCGCGCTCACGACGTGCGGGATGCCGTGGAGCATCGAGGCGAGGTGGCCGGCGAAGTTGGCGTACCAGGTGTGCGAGTGCACGACGTCAGCGCCGGCGACGGCGGGCACCATCGTCAGGTCGACGCCGAGGGTCTTGAGGGCGCCGTTCGCGTCGGCGAGTTCGGGAAGGTCGGGAAAGCCCTGCGTGCCCGGCTCGTCGATCGGTTCGCCGAATGCGCGGACCTGGGTGTCGATTCCGCTGCTGCGCAGCGCCTTGACGAGCTCGGCCACGTGCACGCCGGCCCCGCCGTAGATGTTGGGCGGATATTCCTTGGTCAGGATGTCGACTCTCACCCCATGAACGTTATCCGCGCCGGGGGGTGTGAGGGAAGCCACGTCGGGGCATATTGTCGTCACATGCCAAACCGTGGAGGCCCCAAGATTCTCGCCATCGTCCTCGCCGGCGGCGAGGGCAAACGTCTCATGCCGCTGACGGCGGACCGGGCCAAGCCCGCCGTGCCGTTCGGTGGCATCTACCGCCTCATCGACTTCGCGCTGAGCAACCTCGTCAACTCCAACTACCTGCACATCGTCGTGCTGACGCAGTACAAGTCGCACAGCCTCGATCGTCACGTCACCACGACGTGGCGCATGAGCTCCCTGCTCGGCAACTACGTGACGCCGGTGCCCGCGCAGCAGCGTGTCGGCAAGAACTGGTACCTCGGTTCGGCCGACGCGATCTTCCAGAGCCTCAACCTCGTCCACGACGAGAAGCCCGACTACGTCGTCGTCGTCGGTGCCGACCACGTCTACCGCATGGACTTCGCGGACATGGTTGATGCGCACATCGCCTCGGGTGCGAAGGCGAGCGTCGCCGCGATCCGTCAGCCGATCTCGCTCGCCGACCAGTTCGGCGTCATCGACGTCGACCCGCAGAACCCGGCGCGCATCCGCGCCTTCCTCGAAAAGCCCACCGACCCGCAGGGGCTGCCGGACAGCCCCGACGAGGTGCTCGCCTCGATGGGCAACTACGTCTTCTCCACCGACGCGCTCATCGAGGCGGTCACACGTGATGCCGACCTCGAGGACAGCAAGCATGACATGGGCGGCGACATCATCCCCGCCTTCGTCGAGCGGGGCGAGGCGTTCGTCTACGACTTCAAGGACAACGAGATCCCCGGCGCGGAGGATCGCGACCGCGGGTACTGGCGCGACGTCGGCACGATCGACTCCTACTTCGACGCCCACATGGACCTCGTCTCGATTCACCCGATCTTCAACCTCTACAACGACCGCTGGCCGATTCACACGACGTCCGGCATGAGCCTGCCGCCCGCGAAGTTCGTCCATGGCAGCCACGGGCGCACCGGCACCGCCGTCGACTCGATCGTCTCCCCCGGCTGCATCATCTCCGGCGCGACGGTCAGCCACTCGGTGCTCTCGCCCAACGTCGTCGTGCGCTCGTTCAGCGACATCGACTCCTCGATCCTGCTCGACGGCGTCAAGGTCGGACGCTCGTGCATCGTGCGCCGCGCCATCATCGACAAGGACGTGACGCTGCCCGAGGGCACCCACATCGGCATCGACCACGACGCCGACCGCGCCCGCGGCTTCACCGTCACCGACTCCGGCATCGTCGTCGTCGGCAAGGGCACCGTCGTGACCCCCTGATGGAGCTACGCCCCTGGGGGTGAGGCCGATTCGCGCTCGGGCGCGGGTCGGCCTCACGTCGTGAACACCGGATGCGAGCGCGGCGCCTTCACGCTATGAATGAGGGGTGAACAACGACGCGCGCCGCACCGACCTGTTGGGCCTGACGTTCCAGGGCACCGACTCCCCCGGGCTGTTCCACGAGCTCACCGACGCGATGACGAAGTTCGGCGTCGAGATCGTCGACGTCGGCCAGGCCGTCCTCGGCGGTGGCATCACGCTGTCGTTCCTCGTCACCGCAGCCGAACCCGACGAACTCGTCCTCGAGATGAAGCGCCTCGCCCGCCTGCGCTCGCTCGCCCTGACGCTCGCCGAGGGCATGAGCGACGACGTCGTGCGCCTGCCCGGACGCGCCGTCGTCACGCTGCTCGCACCGACGCTGCCCGCCGAGGCCCTCGCGGAGATCTCGGCCGAGGTCGTCCACCACGGCGGCAACATCGACCGCGTGCGCCGCCTCGCGCGCACGCCGGTCACCGCGATCGAGCTCGACGTCTCGGGCGTCGAGGTCGTCGAGCTTCGCCGCCGGGTGCTCGAGGCCTCGCACGAGACGGGGTGTGACGCGAGCGTCGCCGAGGCCGGGCTCGCGCGCCGTGGCCGCCGACTCGTCGTCCTCGACGTCGATTCGACGCTCATCCAGGACGAGGTCATCGAACTGCTCGCCGCCCGCGCGGGCCGCGAGGCCGAGGTGGCGGAGGTGACCGAGCGCGCCATGCGCGGCGAGATCGACTTCGCCGAATCGCTGCACGAACGCGTCGAGGCCCTCGCGGGGCTGCCCGCGAGCGTGCTCGACGAGGTGCGCGCCGAGATCCGCCTCACGCCCGGCGCCCGCACGCTCGTGCGCACCCTCAAGCGGCTCGGCTTCACCGTCGGCGTCGTCTCCGGCGGCTTCATCGAGGTCGTCGCGCCGCTCGCCGCCTCCCTCGGCATCGACCACGCGCGCGCCAACACCCTCGAGATCGTCGACGGCGCCCTGACCGGCCGCGTTCTCGGCGACGTCGTCGACCGCGAGGGCAAGGCACGTGCGCTCGCCGCGTTCGCCGAGGCCGAGCACCTGCCGCTGGAGCGCACCGTCGCGATCGGCGACGGCGCCAACGACCTCGACATGCTCGCCCTCGCGGGCCTCGGCATCGCGTTCAACGCCAAGCCCGTCGTGCGGGCGCAGGCGGACGCCTCTGTCAACGTCCCCTACCTCGACAGTGTCCTGTTCTTCCTCGGCATCAGCCGCGACGACATCGAGGAAGCCGACGACCTCGACGCGCTCGAGACGCCCGATGGAGCGACCGTCATGCTCGTCGCGACGGACGTGGACGCCGCTGCGGCGACGCAGCGTGACGCCTAACATATGGCGCATGCCTGAACGTAGCGACCCCCGACGCTCCCTGCTCATCATCGGCGGCGCCGAGGACAAGGTCGGCCGTGTGACCATCCTGCGCCGCTTCGTGCGCCTCGCCGGCGGCCGCAAGTCGAACATCGTCGTCATCCCGACGGCATCGTCGATGCCGGACGAGGTCATCGAGGTGTACTCGACCGTCTTCACACGCCTCGGCTGCCCGAGCGTGGGCAGCGTCGACCCGCAGTCGCGCGTCGACTCATCATCAGAAGAACTCGCCGAGCGCATCGACGCCGCGAGCGGCATCTTCATCTCCGGCGGCAACCAGCTCAAGCTGAGCCAGCTCATCGTCGGCACGCCCCTCGGCAAGGCCATCCTGCGCGCCCACGAGCGCGGCGCCGTCATCGCCGGCACGAGCGCCGGCGCGTCGATCATGAGCCAGTTCATGATCTCGATGGGCGAGGAGGGCGTGACGCCCCGTCAGCGCGCGAGCCAGCTGACGCAGGGCCTCGGCCTCGTGCCGGGCGTCATCATCGACCAGCACTTCGACCAGCGCTCGCGTTACGGGCGCCTGCTCTCCCTCGTCGCCGGCTCACCGAGCCTGCTCGGCATGGGCATCGACGAGGACACCGCCGCGGAGATCACGAACGGACGGGAGATGACGATCATCGGCTCCGGCGCCGTATTCGTCGTCGACGCGCGCATGGCGCAGACGGACGCGCACGAGGCACGCCGCGACGCGCCGCTGCTCGTCACCGGTGCCGTCGTGCACTCGCTGCCCTACGGGGCGACCTTCGACCTGGAGACGGCCACGCTGACCGACTTCGTCGAACGGCACGCCGACGTCGCGGTCACCGCGGCGAAGGACCAGCACGACACCGCGACCGCTGCCGCCGCGCTGCGTCACTGATCGCGTCCACGTCGTTTCGAGGGGAAGAACAGAACATGACCGTCATCGACATCCCGCAGGCACCGGGCCCCATCGAGCCGTCGCTGCGCATCGTCAGCACGCGCGTCTACCGCGGCCCGAACGTGTGGTCCTACGACCCCGCGATCCACCTCGTCGTCGATCTCGGTGTGCTCGAGTACTACCCGACGCACGCGATCCCCGGCTTCGCGGATCGCCTCGTCGAACTCTTCCCCGGCCTGCAGCACCACTCGTGCTCGCGCGGCAAGGAGGGCGGATTCGTCGAGCGCCTCCACGAGGGCACCTGGCTCGGCCACGTCGCCGAGCACCTCGCGCTGCAGCTGCAGCAGGAGGCCGGGCACGACGTGCGCCGCGGCAAGACGCGCGGAGTCAAGGGCGAGGAGGGGCGCTACAACGTCGTCTACGCCTACCTCGAGGAGAGCGTCGGCATTGCCGCCGGCCAGCTCGCCGTGCGCATCGTCAACCACGTCGTGCACCCCGAGGACGGCTTCGACGTCGAGGCCGCGCTCGAGACGTTCCACGCCCTCGTGCAGCGCCGCGCGTTCGGCCCGTCGACGCAGGCGATCATCGACGAGGCCGTCAGCCGCGACATCCCGTGGACGCGCCTCAACGGCGCCTCCCTCGTTCAGCTCGGCCAGGGCGTGCACGCCCAGCGCATCCGCGCGACGATGACGAGCCGCACGTCGGCGCTCGCCGTCGACATCGCGTGCGACAAGAGCCTGACGCTCGACCTGCTCGGCTCGGCCGGGCTGCCGGTGCCGAAGTCGGAGGTCGTGCGCACGCGTGAGGGCGCGATCCAGGCGGCGCGCGAAATCGGCTTCCCCGTCGTCGTCAAGCCGCTCGACGGCAACCACGGCCGCGGCGTGTGCCTCGACCTCACCGACGACGAGGCCGTCAGCGAGGCCTACGACATCGCGATGGCGCAGAGCCGACGCGGCGTGCTGCAGGTCGAGTCGTTCGTCACCGGCAAGGACTACCGCTGCCTCATCATCGACGGCAGGATGGCGGCCATCGCCGAACGCGTGCCCGCGCACGTCGTCGGTGACGGCGAGCACACCGTCGACGAGCTCATCGAACTGACGAACGCCGACCCGCGCCGCGGCTACGGGCACGAGAAGGTGCTGACGAAGATCAAGGTCGACGACGCCGCCCGCGAACTCGTCGCCGACCAGGGCTACGCGATGGACGCCGTCGTGCCCGAGGGCGAGACGGTGAAGCTCGCGCTGACGGGCAACATGTCGACCGGCGGCATCTCGATCGACCGCACCATGGACGCGCATCCCGACAATGTCGAGATCGCCGAGGAGGCCGCGCGCCTCATCGGCCTCGACGTCGCGGGCATCGACTTCATCTGCCCCGACATCACCGTCCCTGTGCGTGAGACCGGCGGCGCGATCTGCGAGGTCAACGCCGCGCCCGGTTTCCGCATGCACACCCACCCGACGGTCGGTGAGCCGCAGTTCATCGCCAAGCCGGTCGTCGACCTGCTGTTCCCGCCCGGCTCGCCTTCGCGTGTGCCGATCGTCGCCGTCACCGGCACGAACGGCAAGACGACGACGTCGAGGATGCTCGCGCACATCATGAAGGGCCTCGGCAAGAAGGTCGGCATGACCTCGACCGACGGCATCGTCATCGACGAACGCCTGCTCATCACGCGTGATGCCTCCGGCCCCAAGTCGGCGAAGATGGTGCTGCAGAACCCGCGCGTCGACTTCGCGGTGCTCGAGGTGGCACGCGGCGGCATCCTGCGCGAGGGCCTCGGCTACGACCGCAACGACATCGCCGTCGTCACCAACATCCAGAGCGACCACCTCGGCATGCGCGGCATCAACTCGCTCGAAGATCTCGCGAACGTCAAGCAGGTCATCGTCGAGGCCGTCCCGCGCGACGGGTTCGCCGTCCTCAACGCCGACGACGAGTACGTGCGCCGCATGCGACGCGTGTGCCGCGGCACGATCGTGTGGTTCTCGATGGAGGCGCCCGGTAGTCGCGTGCGCCAGTTCATCGACGAGCGCTGCGTGCGTGGCGACCGCGCCGTCGTGCTCGAGCCGACGGACAAGGGCGAGATGATCGTCCTCAAGCAGGGCCGACGCTCCATGCAGCTCGCGTGGACGCACCTGCTGCCGAGCACCTTCAACGGCGCCGCGCGCATGAACGTCGCCAACGCCCTCGCCGCGGCCGGCGCCGCGTTCGCCGCGGGCGCCCCGCTGCACGACATCCGCCAGGGGCTGCGCACGTTCACGACGAGCTACTACCTCTCCCCCGGCCGCCTCAACCGCATCGAGGTCGACCACGCCGAGGTGTTCGTCGACTACTGCCACAACCCGGCCGGCCTGCAGCTGCTCGGCGAGTTCGTCGACCGCTACGTCGCCGGCAAGAACAAGTCGACGCGCGTGCAGCGCATCGTCGTCGTCGGCGCCGCCGGGGATCGACGGGACCAGGACATCCGCGAGATGGGCGAACTGGCCGCGAAGTGGTTCGACCACGTCATCATCCGCGAGGACGACAACCTGCGGCGCCGCGCCCCCGGCGAGACCGCAGCCCTCGTTGCCGAAGGTGCCCAGCAGGCGATCGACTCGGGTGAGGCACGCGCCGCGAGCGTCGAGACCGTGCTCGACGAGCTCGAGGCGACGCAGGTGGCCATCGACTCAGCGCGCGCTGGCGACCTCGTCGTCATCTGCGCCGACAAGCACGCTCGCGTCATGGCCGCGCTCGAGGACCTGACGCACCTCGCGACGCCCGGCGCCCACGCCGACGAGGCCGCCCACCCCGGTGACCCCGACTTCAGCCGCGACGCCGTGTTCGAGTCGCCCGAGGACGACGTGATCGACGAACTCCTGCCCAACAGCTGACGCCGGCACACGACGAACCCCGGCCGCGATCCTGTGTGATCGCAGCCGGGGTTCGTCGTGTGGCGGGCGCTTGTCCGTGTTCCGGTCGCCCTAGGCAAGCGTGTCGTCAGGGCGACTCGAGCAGTGCCTTGAGGCTCGTCGCCATGTCGCCGAAGACACTCGGTGACGTGTCGTGCGACGCCGCTCGTTCGAGCGCGTCGATGGCGATACGGACGTCGTCGCGCGCCTCGTCGGGCACCGAATCGACGGGGGCGTCGCCGCTGCCGCGGGCGGCCCGCACCTTGCGGCGGATCTCGCGTGGGCCGTCCGTCGTCGCGCCGTGCTCGAGCAGCCACGCGTGCAGTTCGGCCTGGTGGCTGTGCGTCATGACGGCGACGACGTCACCGTCGTGGGCAACGTCGAGCAAGCCACGCAGACCGTCGAGTTCGGTCTCGTGGCTCGCCTCCGCGTGCGCGCCCACATGCGACAGTCCATCGCGCAGGTGCTTCTCGAGGTCCTCCATCGTGCGACCGCGCAGGTAGTGCTCCTTGTGCACGACGTGGACGACGTCGGCGCCGCGCCCGGCGAGTTCGCCGAGGGCGACGAGGATCTCGTCGCTGCGATCGCCTCCGGTGCCGAGGCCGAGCAGCAGCCGCGAGCCGGGCGCGACGAGGCCGCGGCCGACGTCGAGCAGGGCCTCGAGGCCACCTTCGTTGTGCGCCATGTCGATGATCACGCTCGCTTGCTGATCTGCCCCGAGCGGGAGGCTGTAGACGTTCATGCGCCCCGGGTTGAGCGTCGCGTCGGGCGCGAAGGTCTTGAGGCCCTGGACGACGGCGCTGCGCGGCAGGCCAAGCGCGAGCGCCCCCGCTGCTCCCGCGAGCGCGTTGGCGACGTTGTGGCGCGACAGCCCGGCGAGCGTCATCGGTACGTCGTCGAGGCTGACGAGCATGTCGATGCCGCCGTCCTCGATGCACGCGATGAAGCCGTCGATGACGGTGAACGCCTTGCCGCGCGCCGCGCGCACCTCGCGGATGCAGGGGGCGTTGAGGTCGAGAGTGAACGCGACGAGCTGGGCGGGGGTGCCGACGCGCATCGCCCACACGCGCGGGTCGTCCCCGTTGAGCACGCACCAGCCGGAGGGTCGCGTCACCTTCGTGATGATCGCCTTGACCTCGGCGAGCTGGTCGACGGTGTTGATGCCGCCGCTGCCGAGGTGGTCGGACGTGACGTTCGTGACGACGCTGACGTCGTTGTACGGCACGCCCATGCCGCGGTTGAGCAACCCGCCGCGCGCGGTCTCGAGCACCGCGACCTCGAGCCCCGGCGTCGCGAGGACGGCCTGCGCGCCGGCCGGGCCGGAGTAGTCGCCGTGCTCGATGTGCTCACCCATGACGAGGACGCCGTCCGTCGAGCTCCACGCCGTCGTGCGCCCGGCCGTCATCGCGATGTGCGCGACGAGGCGCGTCGTCGTCGTCTTGCCGTTCGTGCCGGTGATCGAGATGACGGGGACGCGCGGCCGCGGCAGCGTCTCGCGCGGTCCCTGCTCGGCGTCCCGCACGTCGGCGGCGGCGCGCACACAGGCGCCGTTCGCGCGCTCGGTGTCGAGCAGATCGTCGAGGGCACGCGCGATGGCGCGTCCCAGTGCACGGCCACGTTCGCGCCGATTCCACGGGAAGGCGACGACGTACTCGCCCGGCTCCTCCCCGTGGCGCACGCGCACGCCAAGACGGCCCGTGCCGCTCAGTTGAGCGATCTGACGCGTCACGACCTCCGCGAGGCGCATGACGCACCGCTCGCGCACGGGCCCGCCCGGTTCGCCGATCTTCGGGCGGCGGGAATCGAGGGCCCGAAACGCAGCGGAGACTGTCTCCTCGGGGGCCGCGCACCACGCCCCCAGGTCGAGGGTCGTCTTGATCGCCTGACGGGTGAAGTAGAGGTTGGGGCCATCGAGAACACGGTTACCGAGCAACTCGACTCGCGCGTGCGCCGGTTCAGGAGTCATGGGCGAAAGCGTAGGCGTCCGGCGAGCGGGGCGCACCCACGGGACACGGGTTGGACGAGGCCTGCCCCGGTGCTACTGCCCCATCGCGTGCACGCCGCCGTCGACGTGGACGATCTCGCCGGTGGTCGCCGGGAACCAGTCGGACAGTAGCGCCGCGCAGGCGCGCGCGGCGGGCACCGGGTCGCCGACGTTCCACCCGAGCGGCGCGCGCTCGTCCCAGGTCTGCTCGAACTGCTCGAAGCCCGGGATGGACTTCGCGGCGGTTGTACGAATCGGGCCGGCAGCGACGAGGTTGCTGCGCAGCCCCTTGGGGCCGAGGTCGCGCGCGAGGTAGCGGTTGGTCGACTCGAACGCCGCCTTGGCGACGCCCATCCAGTCGTAGACGGGCCAGGCGAACTTCGCGTCGAACGTCAGCCCGACGATCGCGCCCCCCGGCGACATGAGGGGTTCGCAGGCGGCGGCGAGGTCCTTGAGCGAGTACGCGGACGCGTGCAGCGCCGTCGAGACGTCCTCCCACGTCGCGCTCATGAAGTCGAACGCGCCCTGGGGCGCGAAGCCGATCGAGTGCAGCACGCCGTCGAGTTCGCCGACGAGGGGGCGCAGACGCTCGGCGAGCGTGTCGAGGTGCTCGCTGTTCGTCACGTCGAGTTCGACGACCTCGACGGGTTGCGGCAGGCGCCGACTGATCGTCTGGGTGATCTTCATCGTGCGACCGAAGCTCGTGAGGACGACGTGCGCGCCCTCCTCCTGCGCGATGCGCGCGACGTGGAACGCGATCGAGGAGTCCATGAGGACACCGGTGATGAGGAGCTTCTTGCCTTCGAGCAGACCCATGGCCGGCCTTTCGTGATGGTGCGGAAGTGGGGGCGTGCGTGCGCGGGTGACGGGCGGGTGGCCGCCGGTCAGTGACCCATGCCGAGGCCACCGTCGACGGGGATGACGGCGCCGTTGATGTAGGCCGAGTCGTCGGAGGCGAGGAACGCGACGGCCGCGGCGACCTCGTCGGGCTGCGCGAACCGACCCGCCGGGATCGTCGCCTTGTACGCCGCCTGACGCTCCTCGGGCAGTGCGGCCGTCATGTCGGTCTCGATGAAGCCGGGCGCGACGACGTTCGCGGTGATGCCGCGCCCGCCGAGCTCACGCGCGATGGAGCGGGCGAGGCCGACGAGCCCGGCCTTCGACGCGCTGTAGTTGGTCTGGCCCGCGGAGCCGAACAGGCCGACGACGCTGGAGACGAAGATGATGCGCCCGCCCTTGCGCCGGATCATGCCCGTCGACGCCGCACGAGCGCAGCGGAAGGCGCCGGCGAGGTTGGTGTCGACGACGTTCTCGAAGGAGGCGTCGCTCATGCGCATGAGCAGGCCGTCGTCGGCGATACCGGCGTTGGCGACGACGACCTCGATCGGCCCGCCGGCGATCTGCGCGGCCTTCGCGAACGCCGCGTCGACCGATTCGGAGTTCGTCACGTCACCCGTGACGGCCGGGATGCCCTCGACGTCCTCACCGGAGCGCGACATGATGACGACGGCGTCCCCCTGCGCCTGGAAGCGCCGCGCGATGGCGAGCCCGATGCCGCGGTTGCCCCCGGTGACGAGGACGGTGCGGCGGCGCGACGGGGCGCTGGTGGTCTCGGTCGAGGTGGTCATGCGGACCTTCCGGGATGGGGCGGTGTGTTCTTCGTCGCACGCTATCGACTACCCCTGGGTAGACCAATCCGGGGCGTTTCGGGCGAGCCGGGGGCCCTCGAATACAGTGAGGGCATGGCGGATCAGGGGCAGCGACGGCTCTCGGCCACGAGCCTGCCCGAATCGGCGCAGGACGATCAGCGCCGCCGCATTCGCGGCTATCTCATCTCGATGGGCATCAGGACGGTGTGCTTCATCGCCGCCGTCCTCACCTGGTCACCCCTTCGCCCTCTCAGCCTCGTGTTCTTCGCCCTCGCCGCGATCCTGCCGTACGTCGCCGTCGTCTTCGCGAACGCGACGGGCAAGCGTCGCATCGACACGATGGGCGCCGTCACACCACCACCGGTGCCACACAAGGAGATCCATGGATCTGCGCGCGAACCTCGCTGATTCCGCCCCCGGTGACGAACCCGGCACCGCATTTCCGGCGCTGCGCTGCAGCGCCAAGGGCTGCCGCGCCGAGGCAACTTGGGCGCTGCGTTGGAACAACCCGACGCTGCACACGCCCGAGCGGCGCAAGGTGTGGCTCGCCTGCGACGAGCACGAGCCGACACTGCGCGAGTTCCTGTCGATGCGCGGTTTCCACCGCGACACCGTGCGGCCGGCCGAGCTGCGCGCCACCGACGGCTGAGGCGGCCGCCCACGCGACGTTCAGCGCCCGTCGATAGGCTGGTGCGGTGCTGAGACTTCTCACGACCCGACGTTGGCTGACCTGGCTCCTCGTGGCCACGTTGTGGGCGACGTTGTGCGTCATTGCCGGGTTCTGGCAGTGGGGGCGCTGGGAGGACAAGAGCACGATCCAGAACCGCATCGACGCCAACTATGACGCGACCCCCACCCCGATGAGCCGCGAGCTGAGCACCTCGCGGGCGCCGGCGAAGTCGGACGAGTGGAAGCAGGTCACCGGGCGCGGCCACTACGTCGGCGAACCACTCTTGGTGCGCAACCGCCCCGGCCCCGGCGGCGATTTCGGCTACGAGACGCTCGGCGTGTTCGAGGTCGACGGGATGAAGGTCGTCGTCGACCGCGGGTGGGTCGCGAACGGCGAAACCGCGGCGCGTCCCGCGTCGATCCCGCAGGCACCGAAGGGCGAGGTGACGCTGACGGGCTGGGTCCGCCCGAGCGAGAAGTCGTTGGGCCGCGCCGAGGTGAACGGTCAGGTCTCGTCGATCTCCGTCGCGGACGTGCAACGTGCCACCGGCGCGACGCTCGCGCAGGGGTACGTCCGAATGCGTTCGGAGAAGCTGGCCGACGGCTCGACACCGCCGCGGCCCGCCGCGCTCGACCGGCCGTCGCAGGGTTCCGCGGCCGGCATCAACCTCAGCTACGCGCTGCAGTGGTGGCTCGGTGCGATCGCCGGGTATGCCTTCGTCCTGCTGCGTGCACGCCGTGAGTACCTGGACTCGCTGGATTTGGCGGACGAGGCACGGGTGGCGCATGACACCGAGGCAGGCGGTGACAGCGCCTCAGCGACAGGTTTGACAGAGACCGGATCCACGACACCCGTGCGCCCGACGAAGCCCGCGAAGAAACCCCGCCCGCGCAAGCAGCGCATCTGGGACGAGGAGGACGCCTGAGCGCGTCCCCCTCACGACGGGCGGGCGGCGTGTTCCGCACACGCGCCGGACGTGCCACGATGGTGACATGGATTGTGGACTGAACGGCCGTAGCTACATCGTCACGGGTGCCTCGTCGGGCCTGGGCTTCGCCAGCGCGCAGGCGCTGGCCGCTGACGGTGCCGACCTCGTCATCGCCTCCCGCGATCAGGAGCGCATCGACGACGCCGCCGCGCGGCTCGACTCGCCCGCGGGGGTGCGCGCCGTCGTCGCCGACCTCGCGGACGAGTCTGCTGCGCAGCGACTCGTCGCCACGGCGCAGGAAGCCTACGGACGCCTCGACGGCGCCGTCATCTCCGTCGGCGGCCCGCCCGCCGGCCGCGTCGAGGACACGAGCGAACAGCAGTGGCGTGACGCGTTCGAGAGCGTCTTCCTCGGAGGGCTGCGCATGGCCCGCGCCGTGCTCGACACGCCCTTCGACCCCGCCTCAGGCATGGCGGTGACGCTCGTGCTGTCGTCGTCAGTGAAGTCGCCCATCCCGGGCCTCGCCATCTCCAACGGGCTGCGTCCCGGCCTTGCGATGGCGGCCAAGACCCTCGCCGACGAGTACGGCCCGCGCGGCGGGCGCGTCAACGTCCTTTTGCCGGGGCGCATCGACACCGACCGCGTCAAGAGCCTCGACGCCGGTACGGGAGATGCGGAGGCGTCGAAGGCGAAGGCCGAGGCGGTCATCCCACTGGGGCGTTACGGCACGCC
Organism: Dermacoccus sp. Ellin185; assembly: GCF_000152185.1. Classification (NCBI taxonomy): domain Bacteria; kingdom Bacillati; phylum Actinomycetota; class Actinomycetes; order Micrococcales; family Dermacoccaceae; genus Dermacoccus; species Dermacoccus sp. Ellin185. The sequence goes on from NZ_AEIQ01000069.1 coordinate 30,461, forward strand.
GGAGGAGTTCGGCCGCGTCGCCGCGTTCGTCACGAGCCCGGCCGCGTCCTACCTCACGGGCATCGCGATCCCCGTCGACGGCGGGGCGCTGCGCACGCTCTGAAGCGCGCTCAGTCCTCCTTGAACTGGGTCGCGTGCAGCTGGGCGTAGAGCCCACCGGCGGCGAGCAGCTCCCGGTGCGTGCCGGTCTGCACGACGCGGCCGGCCTCGAGGACCACGATGACGTCCGCGTCGCGCACGGTCGAGAGGCGGTGGGCGATGACGAACGACGTCCGCCCGACGAGCGCGTTCGCGAGTGCCGCCTGCACCGCGGCTTCTGACTCGCTGTCGAGGTGCGCGGTCGCCTCGTCGAGGATGACGACGTCGGGCGCCTTGAGCAGCAGCCGTGCGATGGCGAGGCGCTGCTTCTCCCCGCCGGAGAGGCGGTGTCCGCGATCGCCGACGACGGTGTCGAGCCCGAGCGGCAGCCGCTCGACGAGGCTCCACACGTGGGCGGCACGGAGGGCGCTTTCCAGGTCGTCGTCGGTGGCGTCGGGGCGGGCGTAGAGCAGGTTGGCGCGCACGGTGTCGTGGAACATGTGCGCCTCCTGCGTCACGACGCCGATGCGGTCGCGGACGGAGGCGAGGCTCGCCTCGCGCAGGTCGAGCCCGCCGACGCGCACGGCACCGGACGTGGGGTCGAACAGACGCGGCACGAGGTTCGTCAGCGTCGTCTTGCCTGCGCCACTGGGCCCGACGAGCGCGACGAGCGCCCCGGCGGGCACGTCGAGGTCGATGCCGCTCAGCACGTCCTCTCCCCCGCGTCTGTCCCCCGTCACGTTCGCCTCGAGTGATTCGAGCGAGACGACGTCGGCGTCCGGGTAGGCGAAGGTGACGTCGTCGAACCTCACGCCCAGTGGCCCGTCAGGAAGCGCCCGGGCGGAGGGTGATTCGCGCACGAGCGGTTCGAGATCGAGCACCTCGAAGACGCGCTCGAACGAGACCATCGCGGCCATGACGTCGACGCGGACGTTCGACAGCGCCGTCAGTGGTGCGTAGAGGCGCCCGAGCAGCGCTGCGAGCGCGAGCAGGGTGCCGACCGTCATCGCGCCGTCGACCGCGAGCACCCCGCCGAGGCCGTAGACGAGCGCGGTCGCGAGGGAGGCCATGAGGGTGAGCGCGACGAGGAACATGCTCCGCTGCGCGGCGATCGAGACACCGATGTCGCGCACGCGTGCGGCGCGGGCGTCGTACTGCGCCGATTCCTCCTCCGGGCGCCCGAAGAGCTTGACGAGCAGCGCACCCGCGACGTTGAACCGCTCCGTCATCCGCGCGCCGAGTTCGGCGTTCAACGTCATCTGCTCGCGCGTCAGACCCGCCAGACGGCGGCCGAGGAAGCGCGTCGGCAGCAGGAACAACGGCACGAGGACGAGGGCAGCCAGCGTCAGCTGCCATGACAAGGACGTCATCGCGACGAGCAGCACGACGAGGCTCACGGCATTGCTGACGACCGTCGACAACGTCGTCGTGAACGCCTGCTGCGCACCGACGACGTCAGAGTTGATGCGCGTGACGAGGGCACCCGTCTGCGCCCGCGTGAAGAACGCGATGGGTTGGGCGAGCACGTGGCGGAACACGTCGGCGCGCAGGTCGAAGATGAGACCCTCGCCGAGGCGCGCCGACAGCCAGCGCTGCGTGATCGTGACGCCCGCGCTGAGCACGGCGACGAGCGCGACGGCGAGTGAGAGCCACACGACGACGTCGCGATGTCGCGGCACGACACCGTCGTCGATGATGTGCTTGAGCAGCAGCGGTGACGCGACGACCATGACGGCGTCGAGCACGACGAGGACGAGGAACGCCGCGATCGTGCGGCGGTAGCCGCGGGCGTAGCCCGCCACGCGGCGCACCGTGCCGGGGGCGAGACGCTGATCCTTGACGCTCGAGTCGCGTGACATCGAGCGCATCATCTGCCAGCCGGCGCCCATGGACATGTGAGCTCCTCAGGCCAGCGAGATGAGGTCGGCGTAGTCGGGGCCCCACAGATCCTCGACGCCATCGGGCAGCAGCAGGATGCGTTCGGGTTCGAGAGCCTCGACGGCGCCGTCGTCGTGGCTGACGAGGACGACCGCGCCCTCGTAGCCGCGCAGCGCGCCCAGGATCTCCTCGCGGCTGGCCGGGTCGAGGTTGTTCGTCGGTTCGTCGAGCAGCAGGACGTTGGCCGCGGACACGACGAGCAGCGCGAGCGACAGACGCGTCTTCTCACCACCGGAGAGCACGCCGGCTGGCTTCTCGACGTCGTCGCCGGAGAACAGGAACGAGCCGAGCACCTTGCGCACCTCGGTCTCGCCGAGATCGGGCGCGGCGGACTTCATGTTGTCGAGGACGCTGCGCTCGACGTCGAGGTTCTCGTGCTCCTGCGCGTAGTAGCCGATCTTCAGCCCGTGGCCGGCGATGATCCGGCCCGTGTCGGGTGCGTCGACGCCGGCGAGCATCCGAAGCAGCGTCGTCTTGCCCGCACCGTTGAGACCGAGGACGACGACCTTCGAGCCGCGGTCGATGGCGAGGTCGACGTCGGTGAAGATCTCGAGCGATCCGTACGAGCGCGAGAGCCCCTCGGCCATGAGCGGCGTCTTGCCGCACGGCGACGGCTTCGGGAAGCGCAGCTTCGCGACCTTGTCCTGCTGACGCTCGCCCTCGAGGCTGCCGAGCAGGCGCTCGGCGCGCTTGGCCATGTTCTGCGCCGCGGTCGCCTTCGACGCCTTCGCGCGCATCTTGTCGGCCTGCGCCATGAGCGCTCCGGCCTTCTTCTCCGCGTTCTGACGCTCGCGCTTGCGACGCTTCTCGTCCTGCTCACGCGCCTGCAGGTAGGCCTTCCAGCCGACGTTGTACTGGTCGAGCTCGGCGCGGTTGGCGTCGAGGTGGAAGACCTTGGTGACCACGGCGTCGAGCAGTTCGACGTCGTGGCTGATGACGATGAGCCCGCCCTTGTACGCCTTGAGGTAGTCGCGCAGCCAGTGGATCGAGTCGGCGTCGAGGTGGTTGGTCGGTTCGTCGAGCAGCAGCGTCTGCGCGCCGGAGAACAGGATGCGCGCGAGTTCGATGCGGCGTCGCTGACCACCCGAGAGCGTGCGCAGCGGCTGGGTGAGGATGCGCTCGTCGAGGGCGAGGCTGCTCGCGATCGACGAGGCCTCCGACTCCGAGGCGTACCCGCCGGCGGCGGTGAACTCGGCGTCGAGGCGCGTGTAGCGCTTCATCGCCTTCTCGCGCACGGCGTCGTCCTCGGAGGCCATGTTCGTCTCGGCGGTGCGCAGGTCGCGCGCGATGGCGTCAAGGCCGCGCGCGGACAGGATGCGGTCGCGGGCGAGGACGTCGAGGTCGCCGGTGCGTGGATCCTGCGGCAGGTAACCGACCTCGCCGGAGGTGACGACGCGGCCCGCTGCAGGGATGCCGTCTCCGGCGAGCACCTTCGTCAGCGTCGTCTTGCCGGCACCGTTGCGCCCGACGAGGCCGACGCGGTCGCCCGGGGCGACACGGAACGTCGCGTTCTCGAGCAGGATGCGCGAGCCGGCGCGCAGTTCGATGCCTTCGGCGGTGATCACGGGTGAAATCGCTCCTTCAGGGGCGGCAGGTGCGTCGAGGTGGGCCGACGGCGGTGTGGGGCGGCGTCGGGACGCGCAGCGGCGAGGGCGCTGCGGCGGGGAGCCAACCCACGTATTCTACGAGAGATGGTGGGAGGCGGACGCAGCGTCCGCCTCGACAGACGGAGGCTCTCTTGACGTTCAACGACAACGCGCAGCTCGACACCTCGCAGGTGACCTCGGGCGGCTCAGGTGGCTTCGGTGGCGGTGGCATGGGCGGGGGCCCGGTCGTCGGCGGCATCGGAGGTCTCATCCTCATGCTCATCTTCGCCCTTTTCGGCGGAAACCTCACCGGCGGGTCGGACAGTTCGGGCGGCGGCAGCACCGGCGCATCGGGCAGTTCGTACGGCTCAGGCCTCAACGGCTACGCCCAGGACACGCAGGACGTGTCGGGTTCGAATGACTCCGTCGCGCAGGCGATCGAGCAGTGCAAGACGGGTGCGGACGCCAACCGTGACGACACCTGCCGCATCGTCGGCACCGTCAACGCGGTGCAGGACTACTGGGGCACCGCGCTGCCGCAGTTCACGAACGGCCGGACGCAGTACGAGAACGTCCCGACCGTGATCTTCAGCGGGCAGACGTCCTCGGGCTGCGGTACGGCGAGCTCGCAGATGGGCCCGTTCTACTGCCCGAGCGACCGCAAGGTCTACATCGACGCCGCCTTCTTCCAAGAACTGACGAACAAGTACGGTGCCGATGGCGGCGCCCTGGCGAAGGAGTACGTCGTGGCCCACGAGTACGGCCACCACGTGCAGGACCTGCTCGGTGCGCTCGGTCGCGCACAGCAGGATCCGAAGGGTGCCGAATCGGGTTCGGTGCGTACCGAACTGCAGGCCGACTGCTACGCCGGCATCTGGGTCGCCCACGCGACGGAGTCGAAGGACAGGAACGGCAACACGCTGCTCAAGCCGGTCACCGACGACGACATCAAGTCAGCGCTGTCGGCGGCGTCGGCCGTCGGTGACGACCGCATCCAGCAGAAGGCCCAGGGTCGCGTCACGCCGGAAAGCTGGACGCACGGTTCGTCGGAGGCTCGGCAGAAGTGGTTCATGACCGGCTACGAGACGGGCGACCTCAACTCGTGTGACACCTTCAACGTCGACAGCGTCGAGTGAGGTCGTGAAAACGCTCGGACGGGTCGGAAAATTGACGAAAAGTGATTGCACGCTCAATTTGTTCCGACCGTGAGCCGACGGTAATCTTGCAGGGTCGCACCGACGTCGGTGCGGCCCTGCTTCGTCGCTGAGTCCCGTCACGAAGGCCAGGTATCACCGCATTGCGCGGAGCGACGGGAGCGGTGCACCCAGCATCCGAGCCACCCTGGTGGCTCTTGGGGTGAAGCCGGCTCAGGCCGGCCGAGAATCTAGGATCTCGAACCCGACAGGTCATGCCTCGTAAGCGCTCCTGGAGAGATCCGACATGAAGAACATGTCCCGCCGCTCGTTCCTGGGCAACACGTCCAAGGTCGCCGTCGGCACCGCCCTCGCCACCTCCGCGCTGGGCGCGGTCTCGGTCGGCGCCGCCTCGTCCGCCAGCGCTTCCGTCACCTCGGCGAGCGCTCGCCGCGTCGTCTCCAGCGCCTCGTCCCGACGCGGCGCCCCCTACGTCTACGGTGCGGCCGGCCCGTGGCGCTTCGACTGCTCGGGTCTGACGAGCTGGAGCTACCGCCAGGTCGGTCGCTCGATCCCCCGCACCGCCAACCAGCAGTACCGTGCCTCGTACCGCGTCTCGCGCGCTTCGGCTCGCCCGGGTGACCTTGCGTTCCTCACCTCCGGTGGCTACGCCTACCACGCGGCCGTCTACGCCGGCAACGGCATGGTCTGGCACGCACCGCGACCCGGCTCTCGTGTGCAGCTCGCGCGCGCCGGTTCCTCCTACCGCTTCGGCCGCGTCTGATCCGTTCGACCCTGACGCACGCCGCACAGCGCGACGAAGCCCGCCACCTCCATCGAGGTGGCGGGCTTCGTCGTACGGTAGCGGTGGCTCAGACGTTGAATCCGAGGGCGCGAAGCTGCTCGCGGCCGTCGTCGGTGATCTTGTCCGGGCCCCACGGCGGCATCCAGACCCAGTTGAGGGAGTGGCCGGCGACGACGTCCATGAGCGCCGTCGCGACCTGCTCCTCGATGACGTCGGTCAGCGGGCACGCCGCGGACGTCAGGGTCATGTCGATGACGGCGTGCTTGGAGTCGTCGACGGTGATGCCGTAGACGAGGCCGAGGTCGACGACGTTGATGCCGAGCTCGGGGTCGACGACGTCGCGCAGGGCCTCCTTGACGTCCTCGACGTCCGACTCGACGGGCGGGGTGGTTGTCTCGCTCATGCCGTGATCTCCTTGTCGCTGCTGGCGGTGGTGTCGCTGTTCGTGCTGTTCGCGGCGCTCCCGGCGAGGTCGAGGCCGAGCTTGCCGAGCGAATCCTGCAGGGCCGACCACGACAGCAGCGCGCACTTGACGCGCGCCGGGTACTGCGAGACCCCGGCGAGCGCGATCGCGTCACCGATGACCTCTTCGTCGCCGGCGTCCTTGCCCTTGCTCGTCAGCATGCTGCGCGTCGCGCCGAAGACGTCCTGCGCCTCGCGCAGCGTGTGCCCGACGAGGTTGTCGGCGAGCATCGACGCGGACGCGACCGAGATCGAGCAACCGATCGAGTCGTAGCTGACGTCCTTGATGACGGCGTCGTCACCCTCGCCCTCGACGTCGACGCGCAGAGTGATCTCGTCGCCGCACGAGGTGTTGACGTGGTGGCTCTCTGCCCCGAACGGCTCGCGCAGCCCCGCGTGCTGCGGGTGCTTGGAGTGATCGAGGATGAGTTCCTGGTACAGATCCATCTCAGACCTCCAGTCCGAAGATGCTCGGCACGCGATCGAGCGCCGCGAAGAACGCGTCGATGTCCTCGCGGGTCGAGTACACGTTGAAGCTGATGCGGCTGCTCGCGACGGCCTTGAGACGCCGGTGCAGCGGCCACGCGCAGTGGTGGCCGGTGCGGATGGCGACCCCGGCGTCGTCGACGATCTGGCCGACGTCGTGCGGGTGCACCTCGTCGACGGTGAACGCGACGGCGCCCGTGCGGGAAGCGGCATCGAGGGGGCCGAGGACGGTGGTCCACGGCCGGGCCGCGAAGCCCTCGAGCGCGTAGGTGATGAGATCCTGCTCGTGCGCGAAGACGTTCGCCATCCCGAGCGCGTCGAGGTAGTCGCACGCTGCGGCGAGACCGATGGCCTGTGCCGCATTCGGCGTGCCCGCCTCGAAGCGCTGCGGTGCGGGCGCGTATGTCGAGCCTTCGAGCCGGACGATCTCGATCATCGAACCGCCGGTGAGGAACGGCGGCATGGCGTTGAGCGTCGTGTTCTTCGCCCACAGCACGCCGATGCCGGTGGGGCCGAGCATCTTGTGGCCGGAGAAGGCGAGGAAGTCGACGTCGAGCTCGCGCACGTCGACCGGCATGTGCGGCACCGACTGGCACGCGTCGAGCACGACCCACGCACCGACCTCACGGGCGATCGCGCTGATCTCGTCGACGGGGTTGATCGTGCCGAGCACGTTCGACACGTGCGAGAAGGCGACGATCTTCGTCTTCTCGCCGACGCTCGCCCGCATCGAGTCGAGGTCGATGCGGCCGTCGTCGGTGATCTCGCACCAGCGCAGCGTGGCGCCCGTGCGGCGCGCGAGCTCCTGCCACGGCACGAGGTTGGCGTGATGCTCCATCGGCGTGATGACGATCTCGTCACCCGGGCCGATGCGCAGCCGCTCGGCCAGCTCCGGGTCGACGCCGTCGAGCGCGCCGTCGAAACCTGCGTTGCTGAAGGCGTACGCGACGAGGTTGAGCGCCTCCGTCGCGTTCTTCGTGAACACGATCTCGTCCGCCTCACCACCGATGAAGCCGGAGATCGTGGCACGAGCCGCCTCGTAGGCATCCGTCGCCGCCTCCGACAACTGGTGCGCACCGCGGTGCACCGCGGCATTCACCGTCCGGTAGAAATCACCCTCGGCCGTGATGACGGCTTCGGGGCTCTGCGACGTCGCGCCGGAGTCGAGGTAGACCAGCGGCTTGCCGTCGCGGATGCGGCGCGCGAGCACGGGAAAATCCTCTCGCACGCGCGCCGCGTCGAACGAAACGTCAGTCATGATCAGGCCTTGACCTCGCTGCCGACCGCCGCGTTGACGTACCGGTCGTAGCCCTCGGCCTCGAGACGGTCGGCCAGCTCGGGGCCACCCTCCTCGGCGACGCGGCCGTTCACGAACACGTGCACGTGGTCGGGCTTGATGTAGCGCAGGATGCGCGTGTAGTGCGTGATGAGCAGGACGCCGCAGTTCGTCTCCGCCTTGGCGCGGTTCACGCCTTCGGAGACGATGCGCAGCGCGTCGACGTCGAGGCCGGAGTCGGTCTCGTCGAGGATCGCCATCTTCGGCTTGAGCAGCTCCATCTGAAGGATCTCGTGGCGCTTCTTCTCGCCACCGGAGAAGCCCTCGTTGACGTTGCGGTCGGCGAACGCCGGATCCATCTTGAGGTTGCCCATGGCGTCCTTGACGTCCTTGACCCACGTGCGCAGCTTCGGCGCCTCGCCGTCGACGGCTGTCTTCGCGGTGCGCAGGAAGTTGGAGACGGTGACGCCGGGAACCTCGACGGGGTACTGCATCGCGAGGAAGACGCCGGCGCGGGCGCGCTCGTCGACGCCCATCGCGAGAACGTCCTCGCCGTCGAGCGTCACGGTGCCGGAGGTGATCGTGTACTTCGGGTGACCCGCGATCGAGTACGCGAGGGTCGACTTGCCGGAGCCGTTCGGGCCCATGATGGCGTGCGTCTCCCCCGAGTTGATCGTCAGGTTGACGCCCTTGAGGATCTCCTTCGTCCCGTTCTCCGTCTCGACGGTGACGTGGAGGTCGCGAATCTCAAGCGTAGACATGGTGTTTCGTCCTTCGTTCGAAAAGTTGGTGGGTGCGCCGGCGCCAGGCTCAGGCGGGGATGCCGACGAACACGGCCGAGCCGTCGATCTTCGTCGGGTAGACGTTGACGGGCTGCATCGCGGGAAGGCTCATCGGCTTGCCCGTCTCATAGTTGAACTTCGAGCCGTGCAACCAGCACTCGATGCCGTCGTCGTCGACCTCACCCTCGGACAGGGACACGGCCGCGTGCGTGCACGTGTCATCGAGCGCGTGGATGACGCCGTTCGAGTCCTTCGCGAGGCAGATGACGAGGTCGTCGACGTCGACCTTGATCGCGCCGGGCTGCGGGATCTCCTCGACGCTCGCAAGGTTGACCCACTCGACGTTCTCACTCATGCCTGCTCCTCGACGATCTCCTGCGTCGCCGCGAGCTCGGCCTCGATGGCCTGCATGAGCGGGTCGACGACCTCGGGGACACCGATCTTGTTGATGATGTCCGCGAAGAAGCCACGCACGACGAGACGACGCGCCTCGGCCTCGGGGATACCGCGTGCTTGCAGGTAGAACAACTGCTCGTCGTCGAAACGGCCCGTCGAGCTCGCGTGGCCAGCGCCCTCGATCTCGCCGGTCTCGATCTCGAGGTTCGGCACGGAGTCGGCTCGGGCGCCGTCCGTCAGGACGAGGTTGCGGTTGAGCTCGTACGTCTCGATGCCCTCGGCCTCGGCGCGGATCAGCACGTCACCGACCCAGACGGTACGGGCCGTCTCGCCCTGCAGTGCGCCCTTGTACGTGACGAGGGAGGTGCAGCGCGGCGCGTTGTGGTCGACGAACGAGCGGTGCTCGAGGTGCTGACCGGCGTCGGAGAAGTAGACGCCGAGCAGCGTCGCCTCGCCGCCGGGGCCCGCGTAGCGGACGTTCGAGTTCATGCGGACGATGGCGCCACCGAGCGTCACCGCGATGTGGCGGTATGACGCGTCACGACCGACGAGGGCCGTGTGATCGGCGAGGTGCAGCGCGTCGTCGTCCCAGCGTTGGACGGAGACGAGCGTGAGATCGGCGCCGTCCTCGGTGATGATCTCGACGTTGGCCGTCACCTGCGCGGAGCCGGTGTGATCGAGGATGACGAGAGCCTTCGAGTGGTGCTTGGCCTCGATGACGACATGGCCGTTGGCGCGCTTGTCGGCGCCCTCACCGTGGATCGTCAGGCGCACCGGCTGCGTCAGCTCCGCCTCGGCGGGGATGACGAGGTGGCTCGCGTCCTGCGTCAGCGCGTGCGCGAGCACCGACGCGCGGTCGCCCGGCGTCAGGACGGTGCCGCGCGGGGCCTCGCCGATCGCGAGCGTGCCGGTCTCGAAACCCTCACCCTCGATCGTGACGGTGAGCGCGTCGTCGTCCGTGACCTTCTCGGCCAGCAGCGGCGAGAGGCGGTCGACGGGGGTGAAGCGCCACTCCTCCTCGCGCCCGCTCGGCACGCCGAAGTCGGCGACGTCGAACGACTTCTTGCGCTCGGCGCGCGACTGGTCCGGCACGAACCCGCCGTCGGTGTGCTGGCCTGCGAGGGTGGCCTGGGAGGTCTTGCCCAGTTCAGAGATCTCGGCGGTCATCAGCCGACGGCTCCTTCCATCTGGAGTTCGATGAGACGGTTGAGTTCGAGCGCGTATTCCATCGGCAGCTCGCGGGCGATCGGCTCGACGAAGCCGCGGACGATCATCGCCATCGCTTCTTCCTCGGACAGGCCGCGGCTGCGCAGGTAGAACAGCTGGTCCTCGGACACCTTCGAGACGGTCGCCTCGTGGCCCATCTGCACGTCGTCCTCACGGACGTCGACGTAGGGGTAGGTGTCGGAGCGGGAGATCTGGTCGACGAGCAGCGCGTCGCAGACGACGGAGCTCTTCGAGTGTTCGGCGCCCTCGAGCACCTGCACGAGACCGCGGTACGACGTACGGCCACCGCCACGGGCGACGGACTTCGACACGATCGTCGAGCTCGTGTTCGGGGCGGCGTGCACCATCTTGGCGCCGGCGTCCTGGTGCTGGCCCTCGCCGGCGAACGCGATCGACAGCGTCTCGCCGCGCGCGTGCTCGCCCATGAGGAAGACGGCCGGGTACTTCATCGTCACCTTGGAACCGATGTTGCCGTCGATCCACTCCATCGTCGCGCCCTCCTCGCAGGTGGCGCGCTTCGTGACGAGGTTGTAGACGTTGTTCGACCAGTTCTGGATCGTCGTGTAGCGCACGCGTGCGTTCTTCTTCACGACGATCTCGACGACGGCCGAGTGAAGCGAGTCGGTCTTGTAGATCGGCGCGGTGCAGCCCTCGACGTAGTGAACGTACGAGCCCTCGTCGGCGATGATGAGCGTGCGCTCGAACTGGCCCATGTTCTCCGTGTTGATGCGGAAGTAGGCCTGCAGCGGGATGTCGACGTGGACACCCTTCGGCACGTAGATGAACGAGCCACCCGACCACACGGCCGTGTTGAGCGCGGCGAACTTGTTGTCACCGGCGGGGATGACGGTGCCGAAGTACTCGCGGAAGAGTTCCTCGTGCTCACGCAGGCCCGTGTCGGTGTCGACGAAGATGACGCCCTTCTCCTCCAGGTCCTCACGGATCTGGTGGTAGACGACCTCAGACTCGTACTGCGCGGCGACGCCCGCGATGAGGCGCTGCTTCTCAGCCTCCGGGATGCCGAGCTTGTCGTACGTGTTCTTGATGTCCTCGGGAAGCTCGTCCCACGTCGTGGCCTGCTTCTCCGTCGACTTCACGAAGTACTTGATGTTCTGGAAGTCGATGCCCGTGAGGTCGCTGCCCCAGTTCGGCATCGGCTTCTTCTCGAAGAGGCCGAGCGACTTCATGCGCAGCTTCTTCATCCACTCCGGCTCGTTCTTGCGGTCCGAGATGTCCGCGACGATGTCGGGGTTGAGGCCACGCTTCGCGGATGCGCCGGCGGTGTCGGTGTCCGCCCATCCGTACTCGTAGCGGCCGAGGTCGGCAAGACCCGGGTTGAGCTCTTCGATGGTGCTCATCGCTGCTCCTTCTTCTGGTGGGCGTCGGTCTGGTCTGGGGTGTCGAGGTGGCGGCTTACGCCGGGCGCGGCGTGCGGTCCTGGCGGGCCGGCGTCCTGCGCTCGTGGCACGGCGGGCGTCGGGATGAACGTCGTGCAGACGTGGTCACCGTGCGCGAGGGAGGCCAGGCGCTGCACGTGCACGCCCAGGACCTCGGAGAACGCGGCACGCTCGGCCTCGCAGAACTCGGGGTGGCTCGCCGCGACGTGCTGCACCGGGCAGTGCCCCTGGCACAGCTGTACGCCGGCGAGCGGGGTTCCCTCCGCGACGGGACGCGTCGAGGCGGCAAAGCCCTGACGGGACAGGGCGCGTGCGAGGGCGTCGGCGCGGGCGTCGGGGTCGTCACCGGCGGCCTCGACGGCGGGACGGACGCTGTGGGCCAGCTCGCGGGCGCGTTCCTGGGCGACGGCGACGAGTGCCTGCTCTCCCCCGAGCTCGATGAGGTGCTCGATGACCTGCGAGGCGAGAGCGTCGTAGCCGTCGGGCATCGCGCCGTGGCCGGCTTCGGTGAGGACGTAGGCGCGCGCAGGGCGACCGCGCCGGCGTGCACCTGTCGTCGGGGCCCCGCGTTCGGCGATGAGGCCGTCAGCGAGCAGAGCGTCGAGGTGACGGCGCATGGCCGCGGGCGTGAGGTTCATCCGCTGCCCCAGCTCGGCCGCCGTCACGGGGCCGTGCTCGGAGACGGCCGTACGGACGCGTTCGCGGGTCGAGGTGGCCGGTGCCGTTGCGTTCGAGGCCGCCTGCTGCGTGCTCACGTTCGTGGGCGTGTTCATGGTCGACCTCCTTCGCGTGAACGGCTCACACCTAAATTAACAACACCAATGTTGCGTAATTCCCTCGGAGAGTGAAACTGAGGTTCACCTCACCTCGACGCGGGAGTCGACGCGCCCGGGCCCGGCGCCGGGTCGCGCGTAGACTTCACGGGTGCCGAAACTGCCCGCAAGCCCCGACGACGGCGCCGCGAGGGCTGCCGTCGACATCCGCGACGTCACGCACGCCTACTCCGGCAACCCCGCCCTGCGCGGGCTGTCGTGGAGCGCTCCCGCCGGTCGAGTGACGGCCGTCCTCGGCCGCAACGGCGCGGGCAAGACGAGCGTCATCGAGATGGCAGAGGGGCTGCGGCGCCCCGATTCGGGCAGCATCCAGGTGCTCGGGGTCGAACCGTGGAACGCCGATGCCGATCATCGCGCGCGCGTCGGTGTCATGCTGCAGGACGGCGGGCTGCCGATGGGAACCAAGCCGATGGCGCTGCTGCGTCACCTCGCGTCGTTCTACCGCGCCCCCCGCGACGTCGACGAGCTCGCCGCGCGCCTGGAGATCCCGTCGTTCAACCGCACGAGCGTGCGACGCCTGTCCGGGGGCCAGCGCCAGCGGGTCGCACTCGCGGCGGCGATGGTGGGGCAGCCCGACCTGCTGTTCCTCGACGAACCCACCGCCGGCCTCGACCCGCACGCCCGCCGCGAGGTGTGGGCGATCATCAGCGACGAACGCGACCGCGGCGCGAGCGTCGTCGTCACGACGCATTCGTTCGAGGAGGCTGAACGCCTCGCCGACCACGTCGTCATCATGAACGCGGGAACGTGCGTGGCGCAGGGCACGCTGGATGCGGTCACCCACGGGCGTGACCTCGAGGACGTCTACTTCGACCTGACGGAGGCCGCGCGATGACCCGCCCCGATTCGACCCCGGCGACGTCGGCGTCCTCGACGACATCGATGGCCGAGGTGCCCTCCAAGCGCTCGATGGCTGCTGACGCAACGACCCGGGCGGCTGCGCCCGGCCGACGGATGCGCGCCCAGGCGGCGTTCGAGGGCCGCACGTTGCTCGCGAACGGCGAGCAGCTGCTCGTCTCCTTGCTGCTCCCGGCGATGGCCCTGCTCGGACTGCACTTCGCCTCGACGCCGGATCTCGGCCCGGGGCGCCGGATCGACCTCGCGACGCCGGGCGTCCTCGCCCTCGCCATGGTGTCGACGGCGTTCACCGGCCAGGCCATCGCGACGGGCTTCGACCGACGCTACGGCGTGCTGCGACTGCTCGGTGTGACACCCCTCGGCAGCCGCGGCTTGCTCGTCGCCAAGGCGGTGGCGGTCGCCGGTGTCGTCGCGGTGCAGACGCTCGTCCTCGGCGGGCTCGGGCTCGTGCTCGGCTGGCACCCGCACTGGGCGGGCGTGCCGCTCGCCATCGTGTTCCTGCTGCTCGGGTGCTGGGTATTCGTCGCCCTCGCTCTCGTCGTCGCGGGCCGGATCCGCGCCGAGGGTGTCCTCGTCGTCGCAAACCTGCTGTGGGTCCTGCTCGCTGTCGGCGGTGGCCTGCTGCTCGCGACCACGCAGTACCCGTCGTGGTGGGAGCCGATCGCGCGCTTCCTGCCCACCGGCGCGCTCGGCGACGGTCTGCGCTCGGCGCTCACCGGCTCGGGAGCGCTGGCGCTCCCCCTCGTCGTGCTCGTCATCTGGGGTGCTGTGCTGACGTTCGCCGCGTCGCGGTTGTTCCGCTGGTCCGACTGAAATTTTCCCTGCTGCGTGGCAAGCGAGCCTGTGCCTAGCGCCCACGTGGCTCCGGCAGGTGGTGACGAAGGTCCCCGCCCCAGGCGCGCCCGGGCGTCCGATCTGTGATGGGCGCCCACTACGCTTGGATGTCGTGACTCACTCCTCCCCGATGACGTCCGACGCGGCCGTTGGCGCCGCGCCCGTCGCGCCTCCTGAATCTCGTCCCGTCAACCCGTGGTTGAAGCGGCTGTTCTGGCTCAACCTGGTCGTCGAGATCGGCATCGTCGTGACGGGTGGGCTCGTGCGTCTCACCGGTTCGGGGCTCGGGTGCCCGACATGGCCGCAGTGCGTTCCCGGCTCGTACACGCCGGTGCCGGAGCAGGAACAGTCCTGGCACAAGTACATCGAGTTCGGCAACCGGACGCTGACGGGCGTCGTCGGTATCGTCGCCATCGCGCTGTGCCTGGGCATCTTCTTCTGGGCTCGCACGCGTCGTCGCCTGCTCCTGCCCGCCGGGTGCGTTGTCCTCGGCATCGTGCTGCAGGCCGTCGTCGGTGGCATCACGGTTCACATGGATCTCAACCCGTTCATCGTGGCCTTGCACTTCATGCTGTCGATGCTGCTCGTCACGGCGTCCGCGTGGCTCGTGTGGCGTGGGCGTGAGGGCGACGGGCCGAAGCGACCGCTCGTGCCGACGCCCATCGCCGTCGTCGCGAAGATCGCCGCCGTTCTCGCGTTCGTCGTTCTCGTGCTCGGCACGATGGTGACCGGTTCCGGTCCGCACAGCGGTGATGCCGACGAGCCCGCCCGCACCGGGTGGGACGCGCGGAGCGTCGCGTGGCTGCACGCCGACACCGTCATGCTGTTCTGCGGGCTCGTCGTCGCCGTCCTGCTCTCGCTGTTCGTCCTGCGCAGCCCTGCCACCACGCGACGCACCTGGATCGGCCTGCTCGTCATCACTCTGCTGCAGGGCGTGCTCGGCTACGTCCAGTACTTCACGGGCGTGCCGTGGGTGCCGGTGCTGTTCCACATGCTCGGCGCGTGCCTGCTCGTCACGTGGATGACCTGGGCCCTCTGCTGCCTGCGCGAGCGCCCCTGAGACGCCTGCTCCGCCGACTTCCCCTCCACCACGACCCGTCTCATCGCTGGCGGCGGCAATCGTCGGACCTGACCAGGTGGCCGCAAATGTGGACGAAAATCGCAGGGGTGGACATGAATCGCGAGTGTGTCCACCGGACGACGAAGCGGGCCTCACCAGATGGTGGGGCCCGCTTCGTCAGTGAGTCGATGCGTTTCGGTGACTCGGTGTGATCAGCGGATGACCGCGTAGTACCAGATCGGGTCGAGGGCGACGCCGATGAACAGCAGCGTCAGGTAGCTGATCGAGTAGTGGAACAGGCGCATCGGCTTGAGCACCGAGTACGGGGCGCCTTCCTTTGCGCGCTTGAGCAGCATGTGCGCCTCGAGCAGGAACACGGCGCCGGAGACGACGGCGATGACGGCGTAGATCCATCCCATGGGCGCGATCGGGATGAGCGCGAGCGACGTCAGCACCGTCACCCACGAGTAGGCGACGATCTGCTTCCCGACGGTCACGTCCTCGGCGATGACGGGCAGCATGGGGACGCCGGCGTTCGCGTAGTCGTCCTTGAACCGCATCGACAGCGGCCAGTAGTGCGGCGGCGTCCAGAAGAAGACGACGAGGAAAAGCACGAGCGCCGACCACGACACCGAGTTCGTGACGGCGGACCAGCCGATGAGCACCGGCATGCATCCGGCGACGCCGCCCCACACGATGTTCTGCGACGTGCGGCGCTTCAGCAGGATCGTGTAGAAGCCCACGTACAGCACGATGGCGCCGAGCGAGAGCCATGCGCTCAGCCAGTTGACGAGCAGCCCCAGCCACAGTGTCGCGGCGACGCCGAGCACGAGGCCGAAGATCAGCGCGGCCCGCGGCGTGATCGCCCCCGTGACGAGCGGTCGCCCCTCGGTGCGGTGCATGAGCTTGTCGATGTCTCGATCGAGGTAGCAGTTGAGCACGTTCGCCGAGGACGCCGACAGCGTGCCGCCGACCAGCGTCGCGACGATGAGCCATGCCTCCGGTACGCCGCGCTCGGCGAGAAACATCACCGGGAACGTCGTGACGAGCAGCAACTCGATGATGCGCGGCTTCGTCAGCGCGACGTAGTCGCCGATCTTCGCCTTGAGCGAGCGGTCACCGACGGGGCCTGTGGCCTCGCGGTTCGGCACGGTCGTGTCCTGTTCGAGCGCTGTCACGGTGTCCTTCATCGGTGCGATCGGGGCAGACGGACGAGGGTCCGTCTCAGGCCAGTCTACTCAGGGTGACTCGCGACCTCGACGAGGACTAGGCTCGCCTCGAGTTCGATTCCGACACGAAGGAGCCAGACCCGTGACCACGGATCAGTCCACCCCCGAGCGTTCCGACGCACTCGCCCTGCCGAAGGCTGACAAGGCCGGCTGGAGCGACATCGACGTCCGGGCCGTCGACACGGCCCGCCTGCTGGCCGCCGACGCTGTCCAGAAGGTCGGCAACGGCCACCCTGGCACCGCGATGAGCCTGGCACCCGTCGCCTACCTCATCTACCAGAACCTCATGACGTACGACCCCACCGACACCGAGTGGATCGGCCGCGACCGTTTCGTCCTGTCCTGCGGTCACTCCTCGCTCACGCAGTATGTCCAGCTCTACCTGTCCGGTTCGGGCCTCGAGCTCGACGACCTGAAGGCGCTTCGCACGTGGGGTTCGAAGACCCCCGGCCACCCCGAGGTGCACCACACCAAGGGCGTCGACATCACGACGGGCCCGCTCGGATCGGGCCTCGCCTCCGCCGTCGGCATGGCGATGGCGCAGCGCCGTCAGAAGGGCCTGTACGACCCGAAGACGCCGGCCGGCGAGTCGCCGTTCGACCACCACGTCTACGTCATCGCCTCCGACGGCGACATCATGGAGGGTGTGACGGCCGAGGCCAGCTCCCTGGCCGGTCACCAGCAGCTCGGCAACCTGACCCTCGTCTATGACGAGAACTACATCTCGATCGAGGACGACACGAACGTCTCCTTCTCCGAGGACGTCGCCAAGCGCTACGAGTCGTACGGCTGGGACGTGCGCGTCGTCGACTGGCGCGCCTCCGCGAAGGACGGCGGCAAGTACACCGAGGACGTCGACGCGCTGTTCGAGGCGATCGAAGAGGGCAAGAAGGTCACGGACAAGCCCTCCATCGTCATCCTGCGCACGATCATCGCCTACCCCGCGCCGACGAAGCAGAACACGGGCAAGGCCCACGGTTCCGCGCTCGGTGACGACGAGATCAAGGCGACGAAGGAGCTGCTCGGCTTCGACCCGGAGCAGACCTTCGAGGTCGACGACGCCGTCATCGCGCACACCCGCAAGGCGATCCAGCGCGGACAGGCCGCTCACGCCGAGTGGACGAAGAAGTTCGACGCGTGGAAGTCGGCCAACCCCGAGGCGGCGAAGCTGCTCGAGCGCGTCCAGGCCAAGAAGCTGCCGGCGAACTTCGACGAGGCCCTCCCGGTCTTCGAGGCCGACGCCAAGGGCATCGCCTCCCGCGCCGCGTCCGGCAAGGTGCTCAACGCACTCGCCGACGTCGTGCCCGAGCTGTGGGGCGGTAGCGCCGACCTCGCCGGCTCGAACAACACGACGATGGACAATCAGCCGTCGTTCATCCCCGAGGAGCGTTCGACGAGCACGTGGAAGGGCAACCCGTACGGCCGTACGCTGCACTTCGGCATCCGCGAGAACGCCATGGGCATGATCCTCAACGGCATCGAGCTCGAGGGCCTGACGCGCGCCTACGGCGGCACGTTCCTCGTGTTCTCCGACTACATGCGCCCCGCGGTGCGCCTCGCCGCCATCCAGCAGATCCCGTCGACGTTCGTGTGGACGCACGACTCGATCGGCGTCGGTGAGGACGGCCCGACGCACCAGCCGATCGAGCACCTGAGCGCGCTGCGCGCCATCCCGAACCTCAACGTCGTGCGCCCCGGTGACGCGAACGAGACGGCTCAGGCGTGGAAGAGGATCCTCGAGACGACGGATGCCCCGACCGGCCTCATCTTGAGCCGTCAGGAGCTGCCGACGCTCGACCGCTCCGAGTTCGCATCCGCCGAGGGCACCACCAAGGGCGGCTACGTTCTCGCCGACAGCGAGGGCGAGCCGAACGTCATCCTCATCGCCACGGGGTCGGAGCTGTCGCTCGCCGTCGAGGCGCGGAAGGAACTCGAGGCCAAGGGTGTTGCCACCCGTGTGGTCTCCATGCCGTGCCGCGAGTGGTTCGACGCACAGGACGACTCCTACAAGGAGAGCGTGCTGCCGAAGAACATCAAGGCGCGCGTCGCCGTGGAAGCCGGCCACCCGATGAGCTGGTACGACATCGTCGGCACGGACGGTCGTGTCGTCGGCATCGACCACTTCGGCGCCTCGGCCGACGCCAAGACGCTGTTCACCGAGTTCGGCTTCACGCCCGCGAAGGTCGTCGAGGCCGCCGAAGCATCCATCGCAGCTGTCGAAGGAAAGTGATTCATCCATGACTCAGAACGCCAACACCCAGGCCTTGTCCGACGCGGGCGTCTCCATCTGGCTCGACGACCTCAACCGTCCGATGGTCACCGGTGACGAGCTGTCGAAGCTCGTCGAGACGAACAACGTCGTCGGTGTCACCTCGAACCCGACGATCTTCGCGACGGCCCTGTCCGACGGCTCCGCCTACAACGAGCAGGTCGCCGAGCTGGCAGCAGCCGGCCAGGGCGTCGACGAGGCCGTCTTCGGGATCACGACGAAGGACGTCATGGCCGCGTGCGACATCCTGCGCCCCGTCTACGACGCGACGAACGGTGAGGACGGGCGCGTCTCCATCGAGGTCGACCCGCGCATGGCGCGCGACACCGAGGGCACCGTCACCATGGCGAAGCAGCTGTGGGAGACGATCGGGCGCGAGAACTGCATGATCAAGATCCCGGCGACGGTCGAGGGTCTGCCCGCGATCAGCGCCGTGCTCGCCGAGGGCATCAGCGTCAACGTCACGCTGATCTTCTCCCTCGACCGCTACCGCGGCGTCATGAACGCCTTCCTCACCGGCCTCGAACAGGCCCGTGAGAACGGCAAGGACCTGTCGAAGATCCGCTCCGTCGCCTCCTTCTTCGTCAGCCGCGTCGACACCGAGTTCGACGCGCGTCTCGACGCCGTCGGCACCGACGAGGCGAAGGCCCTCAAGTCGAAGGCCGGCATCGCCAACGCGCGCCTCGCCTACCAGGCGTTCGAGGAGGTCTTCTCGACGCCGCGCTGGCAGACCCTCGCCGACGACGGCGCGCACGTGCAGCGTCCCCTGTGGGCCTCGACGGGCGTCAAGGACCCGAGCCTGCCGGACACGCTGTACGTGACCGAGCTCGCCGCGCCGAACACGGTCAACACGATGCCGCCGAAGACGCTCGCCGCGCTCGCCGACCACGGCACGGTCGAGGGCGACCGCATCTCCGGCACCTACGACGAGGCGAAGGCGACGATGGACGCCCTCGAGCACGCCGGCGTCTCCTACGCCGACGTCGTCGACAAGCTCGAGACCGAGGGCCTCGACAAGTTCGAGAAGTCCTGGGAAGAGCTGCTCGGCTCCGTCCGTTCCGAACTCGAGAAGGCAGGCGAGAACAAGTGACCTCCTCCGGTGTCAGCCTCGGCACCGTGGGTGCCGGGGCGGCAGCGATCGACGCTGCCGTCCCGGCGCTCGTCGCCGAGAAGTTCGCGAGCCGACTCTTCGCGCAGGATCCCACGCTGTGGGGTTCCGACGCCGAGTCCGAAGCCGCGAAACGACTGTCCTGGGTGGGCCTCGCCAACTCATCCCGTCCTCTCGTCGGTGAGATCGCCGCGCTGCGCGAGAAGTTCACCTCCCAGGGCCTGACTCGCGTCGTCCTGTGCGGCATGGGCGGTTCGTCGCTCGCGCCGGAGGTCATCTGCGCGACCGCGGGTGTTCCGCTCGTCGTGCTCGACTCCTCCCAGCCCGACATGGTGCGCACCGCCCTCGCCGAGGACCTCGAGCACACCCTCGTCGTCGTCTCGTCGAAGTCGGGCTCGACGGTCGAGACCGACAGCCAGCGTCGCGTGTATGAGCAGGCGTTCGAGGACGCGGGCATCGACCCGACCGAGCGCATCGTCATCGTCACCGACCCGGGTTCGCCGCTCGACGAGAGCTCGCGTGCCGGCGGCTTCACCGTCGTCAACGCCGACCCGAACGTCGGCGGGCGCTACTCGGCTCTCACCGCCTTCGGTCTCGTCCCCTCCGGCCTCGCCGGCGCGGACGTCGAGGCCCTGCTCGACGAGGCCGAGTCCGTCACGGACCTGCTCGCCGAGGACGACGGGGCCAACCCGGGCCTACAGCTGGGCGCCGTGCTCGGGGGCACCTCTCCCCTGCGCGACAAGGTGATCCTCGCCGACGCCGGGACGCAGATCCCGGGCTTCGGTGACTGGATCGAGCAGCTCATCGCCGAGTCGACGGGCAAGGACGGCAAGGGCCTGCTGCCCGTCGTCGTCGGGCGTGACGAGCCCTCGAGCCTCGCCGCGGACGAGAACCTGGTCCTGCTCACGGCCGAGGACGACGAGCGCACCCCTGAGGGCGACTCCGTCACGACCGTCTCGGGTTCGCTGGGCGCGCAGATGCTGCTGTGGGAGGTCGCGACGGCCGTCGCCGGCCGCCTCATCGGCATCAACCCGTTCGACCAGCCGGACGTCGAGTCGGCGAAGGCCGCGGCGCGCGAACTGCTCGACGCGGGCATGGGCGCCGCTGATGCTCCTGCGTTCGTCGACGGCGCCGTTGAGGTTCGCACGGCGGGCCCCGACTTCCTCGCGGGCGCCGACACGCTCGATGCGGCGCTCCAGGCGCTCGTCGCACAGCTGACGCCGACGGGTTACCTCGCCGTCATGGCCTACCTCGACCGTCTCGCCGACACCGAGCTGGCCGCGACGCGCGCGCCGCTGGAGAGTGCGCTGGAACGACCCGTCACCTTCGGGTGGGGCCCGCGCTTCCTGCACTCGACCGGCCAGTACCACAAGGGCGGCCCGGCGAACGGTGTGTACCTGCAGATCACGACCGTCCCCGGCGAGGATCTCGCCGTGCCCGGGCGCGACTTCACCTTCGGGCAGTTCTGCGATGCGCAGGCCGGTGGTGACGCCTCCGTCCTCGCCGACCACGGCCGGCCTGTCCTGCGGCTGCACCTCGCCGACCACGACGCGGGCCTGAAGCAGGTCGTCGCGGCCCTGACGAAGATGTCCGGAGGCGAGGCCCGGTGACGCCGCCGACGGAGATCTCCAAGGGCCACAACCCCCTGCGTTCCAAGGAGGACAAGCGCCTGCCCCGCATCGCCGGGCCCTGCAGCGTCGTGCTCTTCGGCGTCACGGGTGACCTCGCCCGCAAGAAGCTCATGCCGGCCATCTACGACCTGTTCCACCGCGGTCTGCTGCCACCCGGTTTCTCCCTCGTCGGCTTCGCCCGACGTGACTGGGAGGACCAGGACTTCATGCAGATCGTCAAGGAGTCGGTCAAGGAGCGTGCGCGCACGGGCTACGACGAGGAGGTCTGGACCAACCTCGCCGACGGCATCCGTTTCGTCCAGGGCACCTTCGACGACGCCTCCGCCTTCGAGAACCTGGCGAAGACGCTCAAGGAACTCGAGGACAGCCGCGGCACCGAGGGCAACACGGCCTTCTACCTGTCGATCCCCCCGGGATCGTTCGCGCAGGTCTGCGAGCAGCTCGAGACGGCCGGCCTGACGAAGCCGAGCGAGACGAAGCCGGACGCGTGGCGCCGCGTCGTCATCGAGAAGCCCTTCGGGCACGACCTCGAGAGCGCGCGCGAGCTCAACGCGATCGTCGAGAGCGTCTTCCCACCCGACTCGATCTTCCGGATCGATCACTACCTCGGCAAGGAGACGGTGCAGAACATCCTGGCGTTCCGTTTCGCCAACCAGATGTTCGAGCCGATCTGGAACAACAACCACGTCGACCATGTGCAGATCACCATGGCCGAGGACATCGGCATCGGTGGCCGCGCGGGCTACTACGACGGCATCGGGGCGGCGCGCGACGTCATCCAGAACCACCTGCTCCAGCTGCTCGCCATCACGGCGATGGAGCAGCCGCTCACCTTCGACGCGAAGGATCTACGCACGGAGAAGGAGAAGGTGCTCGCCGCGGTGAAGCTGCCGCAGGATCTCGCGGCCTCGACGGCTCGCGGGCAGTACGCCGAGGGCTGGCAGGGCGCGGAGAAGGTGCCCGGCTTCCTGCAGGAGGAGGGCATCAAGCCCGACTCGCAGACCGAGACGTACGCCGCCGTCAAGCTCGGCATCAACACGCGGCGTTGGGCGGGTGTGCCGTTCTACCTGCGCACCGGCAAGCGACTCGGCAAGCGCGCCACCGAGATCGCCGTCGTATTCAAGAACGCGGTGACCCCGTTCGACGAGAACCAGACCGAGGAGCTCGGCCGCAACGCCATCGTCATCCGGGTGCAGCCCGACGAGGGCGTCACGATGCGGTTCGGTTCCAAGATTCCGGGCTCGAACGGCTTCGAGGTGCGCGACGTGACGATGGACTTCGGCTACGGCTCGGCGTTCACCGACTCGAGCCCGGAGGCGTACGAACGTCTCATCCTCGACGTGCTGCTCGGCGATCCGCCGTTGTTCCCGCGGCACGAAGAGGTCGAGTTGTCGTGGAAGATCCTCGACCCGATCGAGAACTTCTGGGCCTCGCTGGATGCGCAGCCCGATCAGTACGAGTCGGGCACGTGGGGGCCGCAGAGCTCTGACGACATGATGGCCCGCGACGGACGCCACTGGAGGATGCCGTGATCGTCAACCTGGACAAGACGTCGACGACGGAGATCTCCAAGAAGCTCGTCCAACTGCGCAACGAGGTCGGCTCGATGACGATCGGGCGTGTCATGACGCTCGTCGCCGTCTGCCGCGGTGAGGACGTCGAGGAGTCGCTGCACGTCGCGGCGGAGGCCACGCGTCTGCACCCGAGTCGCATCATCGCGCTCGTCGCCGACCCGGATGCCGCCGACGCGTGGCTCGACGCCGAGATCCGTCTCGGCGGCGACGCCGGTGCATCCGAGATCATCGTGCTGCGTCTGCACGGTGACCTCGCGCAGCACGGCGCGTCGGCCCTGACGCCACTACTGCTCGCCGACTCCCCCGTCGTCGCGTGGTGGCCGATGGAGGCCGACGAGAACATCGGTGAGACCCCGATCGGTCGGATGGCGCAGCGTCGCATCACCGACGCGTCGCTGTCGGCCGACCCGCGCAGCGAGATCCTGCGCCGCGCGATGCACTACACCGCCGGCGACACGGACATGGCGTGGGCCCGGACGACGCGCTGGCGCGGCCTGCTCGCGGGGGCACTCGACGTGCCGCCGTACGAGCCGGTCACGAAGGTCATCGTCACCGGAGCGAGCGACTCGGCCTCCACCGACCTGCTCGGCGGCTGGCTCGGCGTCGAACTCGGCTGCCCGGTCGAGCGTCGACTCGGTGAACCCGGTCTGGGCCTCATCAGCGTCGAGCTGGAGCGTGCTTCCGGCCCGATCCTGCTGACGCGTCACGGTGAGCAGGCGATCCTGAGCCAGCCCGGCCAGCCGGACCGTCAGATGGCGCTGCAGCGCCCGGACGCGGTCGCATCCCTCGCCGAGGAGCTGCGGCGCCTCGACAAGGACGAGGTCTACCGTGACGCCCTCGTGCGCGGCCTGCCGAAGCTCGCCGCCGAGGACGACGCGTGAGCGCTGCGAACGTCGAACGACGCGTGGCGGCGACGAAGGCTGATCTGGCCGACGCGATCGCCGAACGCCTGCGGGAGGTCATCGCCGACGCGGTGGCCTCCCGGGGCGTCGCCCACGTCGTCCTGACGGGCGGGTCGATGGGTGAGGCGAGTGCGCGAGCTCTCGCCTCCCTCGACGACATCGACTGGGCGCACGTGCACCTGTGGTGGGGCGACGAACGGTTCCTGCCCGCGGGGGACGCCGAGCGCAACGAGACGCAGGCTCGGGTGGTGCTCATCGACGTCGTCGGCGTGCCCGCGGCGAACGTGCACGCCATGGCGGCGTCGGACGGCCCGGACGGTGACGACCTCGACGCGGCCGTTGCGCGTTACCGCGACGAGCTGGCCACGGTGGCGCCACGGTTCGACGTCGTCATGCTCGGGATGGGTCCGGACACGCACGTGGCGTCCCTGTTTCCCGGGCACGCGACGACACGCGTCGACGACACGAGCGTCGTGGCGGAGAACGACTCCCCCAAGCCGCCGCCGCAGCGCATCAGCCTCACCTTCCCTGCGCTCAACGCGGCGCGCGAGGTGTGGCTCATGATCGCAGGGGCCGACAAGGCAGACGCGGTGCGCGCCGCGTCGACTTCGACGGATCGAACCGCTCACCCGGCCTCCGGCGTACACGGACGCGAACGCACGATCTGGTGGCTCGACGAGGCGGCAGCCGGGCCCGGCGCCTGAAGCACCCATCCAACGCGACGAAGCTCGTCACCTCCCGCTGGAGATGACGAGCTTCGTCGCGTCGGCGCTCATGGGCGCCGATGGAATCCGTCAGTTGAAGCGTTCGACGAGCCCCAAGCCGATGATGGCGAGGATCCAGATCGTCGCAGCGCCGACGGTGATGCGGTTGAGGTTGCGCTCAGCGCGCGAGGATCCGCCGAGGTTGGCGCCGGAGCCACCGCCGAACATGTCGGACAGACCGCCGCCGCTGCCCTTGTGCATGAGGATCAACAGCACGAGAAACAGGCTGCTCAGCACGAGCAGGCCCTGCAGCAGGATCTTGACAATGTCCACGAAGAAATCTCACCTCACGACGGGGCGGGCGTGAGCCCGCGCGAAATCAGCCCCCAGCGTACCGCGTGCCCGAGCCTCAGGCGTTCTGGTAGGTGCAGATGCCGATGAAGTCGTCAGCGACGAGCGACGCGCCGCCGACGAGGGCACCGTCCACGTCGTCCCCGGCCATGATCTCCGCGACGTTGCCCGGCTTCACCGAGCCGCCGTAGAGAACGCGGACCTTGTTCGCGAGTTCCTGGTCGAACGCGTCGGCGAGGGCGACGCGGACGGCGGCGCACACCTCCTGAGCGTCGGCGGGCGTCGCGACCTCGCCGGTGCCGATGGCCCACACGGGCTCGTAGGCGACGACGAGCGTCGACGCCTGCTCGGGCGTGAGACCGGCGACGGCGGCGCGCACCTGGGCGACGCAGTGCTCGACGTGCTCGCCCGCCTGACGGACCTCGAGCGGCTCACCGACGCACAGGATCGGCGTGAGGCCGTGACGGTACGCGGCCTCGACCTTCGCGCGGACGATCTCGTCCGTCTCACCGTGGTACTGACGGCGCTCGCTGTGACCGACGCACGCGTAGGTGCAGCCGAGCTTCGCGAGGAATGCGCCCGAGATCTCACCGGTGTACGCGCCCTCGTCATGCTGCGACAGATCCTGTGCGCCGTAGACGAGCTTGAGCTTGTCGCCGTCGACGAGCGTCTGCACCGAACGCAGATCGGTGAACGGCGGCAGGATGGCGACCTCGACGGCCCCGAAGTCGTGGCGCTTGTCCTCCAGGCCCCACGCGAGCTTCTGCACGAGGTGAGTGCCCGCGAGGTGGTCGAGGTTCATCTTCCAGTTGCCCGCCATGAGCGGCGTGCGCGTGTTCTTCGTCGAAGCCATGCCGGCTTCCCCTTTCACGTTGATCGGATACCGCGAACCCCGCCCCCGCCGAAGCGACGGAGGCGGGGCTCGCAGCTGTGGAGGTCAGATCAGCCGAGCACGGAGATGCCCGGCAGTTCCTTGCCCTCGAGGTATTCGAGGCTCGCCCCACCACCGGTGGAGATGTGCCCGAACTGATCGTCGGAGAAGCCGAGCTGACGCACGGCGGCGGCCGAGTCGCCACCACCGACGACGGTGAGGGCACCGTTCTCGGTGGCCTCGACGAGCGCCTGCGCGACAGCCTTCGTCCCGGCGGCGAACGGCTCCATCTCGAACGCGCCCATCGGGCCGTTCCAGAACACCGTCTTGCAGTCCGTCAGCTTGCTCGCGTACAGCTTCGCCGACTCCGGGCCGATGTCGAGACCCATCTGGTCGGCCGGGATCGCGTCGATCGAGACGACCTCGTGGCCCTTGTCGGCCGCGAACTCCGGCGCGACGACGACGTCGCTCGGCAGCACGATCTCGACGCCCAGCTCCTTGGCCTTCGCGATGTAGCCCTTGACCGTCTCGATCTGCTCGGTGTCGAGCAGGCTCTTGCCGACCTCGTGCCCCTCGGCCGCGAGGAAGGTGAACACCATCCCGCCGCCGATGAGCAGCCGATCCGCGGTCTGCATGAGGTTCTCGATGACGGCCAGCTTGTCGGCGACCTTCGCGCCACCGAGGACCACGGCGTACGGACGCTTCGGGTTCTCGGTGAGCTGCTTCAGCACCTCGACCTCGGTCTTGACGAGCCCACCCATCGCCGACGGCAGCAGCTGCGCCACGTCGTAGACGGACGCCTGCTTGCGGTGCACCACACCGAAGCCGTCGGAGACGAACACGTCCGCCAGTGACGCGAGCTGCTCGGCGAACTTCTTGCGCTCGGCCTCGTCCTTGCTCGTCTCGCCAACGTTGAAGCGCAGGTTCTCGAGCAGGGCGACGTCGCCGTCACCGAGGGATTCGACCGTGGAACGCGCCGAGTCGCCGACCGTGTCGGTGGCGAACGCCACGTCCTGACCGAGCAGTTCCGACAGGCGCCCGACGACGGGCTGCAGCGAGTACTTCGCCTCCGGCTCGCCCTTGGGGCGGCCCAGGTGCGCGACGACGACGACGCGAGCGCCGGCCTTCGTCAGCTCCTGGATCGTCGGGACCGATGCGCGGATGCGGCCGTCGTCGGTGATCGTCGAACCGTCGAGCGGGACGTTGAGGTCGCTGCGCAGCAACACTGTCTTGCCGCGCAGATCACCCAGATCGCTGATGGACTTCACGCCTGACCCCGATCAGAGGGAGGAGCCGACGAGCGTGGTCAGGTCGACGAGGCGGTTGGAGTAACCCCACTCGTTGTCGTACCAGCCGACGACCTTGACCTGGTTGCCGATGACCTTCGTCAGACCGGAGTCGAAGATGCAGGAGGCCGGGTCAGTGACGATGTCCGTCGAGACCAGCGGGTCCTCGGTGTACTGCAGGTAACCCTTGAGCGGGCCCTCGCTCGCGGCCTTCTTGACGATCTCGTTGACCTCTTCGACGGTCGTCTCGCGCGGAGCCTCGAACGTCAGGTCGGTCGCCGAGCCTGTGGGGGTCGGCACACGCAGCGCGTAACCGTCGAGCTTGCCCTTGAGCTCCGGCAGCACCAGCGCGACGGCCTTGGCGGCACCCGTCGAGGTCGGAACGATGTTGATCGCGGCGGCGCGGGCGCGACGCGGGTCGCTGTGCGGCGCGTCGTGCAGACGCTGGTCACCCGTGTAGGCGTGGATCGTCGTCATGAGGCCACGCTCGATGCCGAGGCCGTCGTTGAGAGCCTTGGCCATCGGGGCGAGGCAGTTCGTCGTGCACGAGGCGTTCGAGATGATCGTGTGCTTCGACGCGTCGTACTGGTCGTCGTTGACGCCCATGACGATCGTGATGTCCTCGTTCTTCGCCGGGGCGGAGATGATGACCTTCTTCGCGCCACCGGTGAGGTGCGCCTTGGCCTTCTCGGCGTCCGTGAAGAAACCGGTGGACTCGATGACGACGTCGGCGCCGACCGAGGCCCAGTCGAGCTTCGCCGGATCCTTCTCGGCGAACGCGGCGATCTTCTTGCCGTCGACCGTGAGGGAGTCCTCGTCGTAGGAGACCTCGCCGTCGAAACGGCCGAGGATCGAGTCGTACTTGAGGAGGTTGGCGAGCGTCTTGTTGTCGGTGAGGTCGTTCACCGCCACGATCTCGACGTCTGCGCCCGAGGCCTTCACGGCCCGGAAGAAGTTGCGGCCGATGCGGCCAAAGCCATTGATACCAACGCGGACGGTCACTTGAGGACCCTGCCCTTCCCTAGGAATCGAGTGCTCACGCGCCCAGAAAGGCGCGAGGTCTTTCAACACCTCCACCCTATGACACGCAGGCGGGCCGCGGGGCACCGCGGGGCAGGTTACCGGTCAGTCAGGCCGCTGACCGGGGCGCGGCAGGGTCAGTCGTCCTCGAGCATGTCGGGCGTGAGGTTCGCGTCGGTGCCGGGGATGCCCTGATCGGCGGCGCGCTTGTCGGCCATCGCGAGCAGCCGGCGGATGCGTCCGGCGACGGCGTCCTTCGTCATCGGTGGGTCGGCCAGGGCGCCGAGCTCCTCGAGGCTCGCCTCCTTGTGCTCGATGCGCAACTCACCGGCCTGACGAAGATGATCGGGCACGTCCTCGCCGAGGATCTCCATCGCCCGCGCGACGCGGCTGCCCGCGGCGACGGCAGCGCGCGCCGAACGGCGCAGGTTGGCGTCGTCGAAGTTCGCGAGACGGTTCGCGGTGGCCCTCACCTCACGGCGCATGCGGCGTTCCTCCCACACGAGGCGCGCGTCCTCGGCGCCCATGTGGGTGAGCATCGCGCCGATCGCCTCGCCGTCACGGATGACGACGCGGTCGACGCCGCGCACCTCACGCGCCTTTGCGGGCACACCCAGCCGGCGCGCCGCGCCGACGAGGGCGAGGGCGACTTCGGAACCGGGACAGGTGATCTCCAGCGACGACGAACGGCCCGGCTCGGTGAGCGAACCGTGGGCGATGAACGCGCCGCGCCACGCGGCGGCGGCGTCGTCGAGGGTGCCGTTGACGATCTTCGGCGGCAGCCCGCGCACCGGGCGGCCCTTCGCATCGACGAGGCCGGTCTGCACGGCGAGCTCGGGCTTGGCGACGCGCACGAGATACGTCGTCTGACGACGGATGCCGCCGGCACTCATGACGGCGAGCTCGCTCGTGTGACCGTAGAGCTGCGTGATGTTCGTACGCAGACGACGCGCGGCGACGCCGGTGTCGAGCTCCGCCTCGACGACGACCCGCCCGGCGACGAGGTGCAGCCCGCCGGCGAAGCGCAGCATGGCCGCGACCTCGGACTTGCGGGTCTGCTGCGGCGTCACCACCACCCGGGCCAGCTCGTCCTTGACCGCTGCCGTCATCGCCATGTCGTCGTGCACCTTCCTCGTCGATCGCCCTGCGGGACGAAGGATCTATTGTGCCGAACGCGTGGCACCCGGCCCAAACGGGTGGTCACGCGCGACGCCGCGCCTGGGCGCGGGCGGCCGATTCCATGACGTCGCGGTACGCCGTCGCGAGGCGCAGGGTGTCGTGGACGCCGGCGCTCTCCTGGTCGGCGACCGGCTTGTAGACGACGCTCGCGCCCAACGCGGCCGCCGACGACTCGAGCGCCTCGCGGGCACGGGCGTCATCACCGACGACGCCCGGGTCGGCGAGGATCGCGTCGAGGTGAAGGGCCGGAGCATGGGCCGCGAGCACCTCGAGGTGATCGCTGGCCGAGAAACCGGAGGTCTCGCCCGTGTCCATCTGGACGTTGAGCGTCAGCATCCGCTTCGCCTTCGTCTGCACGAGCGCGTCGAGCAGGTCGGGCACGAGCAGGTGCGGCATGACGGAGGTGAACCACGAGCCCGGCCCGAGGATGACCCAGTCGGCGTCGAGCACCGCGTCGATCGCCTCGCGGCACGGCTGCGGCGGGTCGGGGAACAGGCGCAGGTTGAGCACGGTGCCCGGCGTCTGCGCGACCGCGACCTGGCCGGAGACCTCGCGCACCCCGTCCGGATCTGCGGGGTCGGCGCCGCGGACTTTGGCGTCGATGCGCAACGGCTGCAACGACATGGGCAGGACGCGCCCGCGCGCGCTGAGCAGGCGCCCGACCATGTCGAGACCCTGGATCGGGTCTCCCAGCGAATCCCACAGCCCCGCGATGAGCAGGTTGCCGAGGGCGTGCCCGCCGAGCGGGCCCTCGCCCGGGAAGCGATGCTGCAGCGCATCACGCCAGGCGATGCCCCACTGCGAGTTGTCGCACAAAGCGGCCAGCGCCATGCGCAGGTCGCCGGGCGGGAGGATGTCGTACTCCTCGCGCAGGCGCCCCGAAGAGCCCCCGTCGTCGGCGACGGTGACGATGGCGGTGATCTTGTCCGTCACGAGACGCAGGGCCTCCAGCGAGGCGAACAGGCCATGCCCCCCACCGAGGGCCGCGACCGCGGGGCGCTTCACTCCCGCCCCAGATCACGGTGGACGACGAGGGTCCCGAGCTGATCGGAGGCGAGGCGCTTCGCCAGTTCCTCGGCCATCGCGACACTGCGGTGCTTGCCGCCGGTGCAGCCGACGGCGAGCGTGACGTAGCTGCGCCCCTCGCGCAGGTAGCCCTGCGTCATCGGTTCGAGCAGCGCGAGGACGCCGTCGAGGAACTCACGGGCGCCCAGCTGACCGAGGACGAAATCACGCACGACCTCGTCCTTTCCGCTGAACGGGCGCAGCTCCGGGTTCCAGAACGGGTTCGGCAAGAAACGCATGTCGAAGACGAGGTCGGCGTCGAGCGGGATGCCGTACTTGAACCCGAAGCTCATGACGGCGACGCGCAACGCCGGCCCGCCCGTGTCGCCGACGAGCTCGTGCACCTTCGCCGACAGTTGGTGGACGTTGAGACCGCTCGTGTCGATGAGGATGTCGGCGTTCGAGCGCAGGTCGCGCAAGATCTCACGTTCGCGGATGATGCCGTCGAGCATGCGCCCCTCGCCCTGCAACGGGTGCGGTCGGCGCACCGACTCGAACCGGCGCACGAGCGCCTCGTCGGTCGCGTCCATGAACACGACCGACGGGCGCCAGCCGTCGTCACGCAGACGTTCGAGGCCCGCGCGGAAGTCGGTGAAGAACGCGCGGCTGCGGACGTCGACGACGGCGGCGAGGCGCGGGACGTCCTCCGCGCTCGCGTCGACGAGCCCGGCGAGGTCGGGCAGCAGCTGAGGCGGCAGGTTGTCGACGACGTACCAGCCCTGATCCTCGAGCACGTTCGCGGCCGTCGAGCGGCCGGCGCCGCTCATGCCGGTGACGATCATCAACTCCGCGCGCGGTGGGTGTGACATGGCTGCCTCTCGCTCGTTCATTCGACGACCTCTCCGGTCATCACGTTAACCGCTGGCTCGCCCTGCTCCTGCCGGAGCGAACGCACGATGGTCTCGGCGAGCGTCGGACCGATGCCCTTGACCTCGCACAGCGCGTCGGCGTCCGCCGCGCGGATGCGCTTGAGCGAGCCGAAGTGCGCGAGCAGCGCCTTCTGCTTGGCAGGGCCGAGCCCGGCGATGCCGTCGAGCGCGGACGTCGTCATCGACTTCGAGCGCCGCTCGCGATGGAAGGTGATCGCGAAGCGATGCGCCTCGTCGCGCACGCGCTGCAGCAGGTACAAGGCCTCGCTCGTGCGCGGCAGGATGACGGGGTAGTCGTCGTCGACGAGCCACACCTCCTCGAGACGCTTCGCGAGCCCGACGACGGGGATGTCGTCGAACCCGACGTCGGCGAGGGCCCGCGCGGCGGCGTCGACCTGCGGGCGTCCGCCGTCGACGACGAGCAACTGCGGACGGTAGGCGAAGCGCTTGATGCGGCCGTTCTCGTCACGCAGGGAGGGGCCTGCGGTCGCCGCGTCCGCCGGGATCTCGCCGGTCGTCGCGGGCGCGAGGTCGGCGCTCTCCTTCGCGAGCCGGGCGAAACGCCGCGTCAGCACCTCGTGCATCGCGGCGACGTCGTCGTTGCGCAGCGTGCCATCCTCGCCCTCGATGCCGTTGACGATGAAGCGGCGGTACTCCGACTTGCGGGGCAGACCGTCCTCGAACACGACCATCGAACCGACGACGTTCGTGCCCTGCACGTGCGAGATGTCGAAGCACTCGATGCGCAGCGGCGCCTCGGGCAGCCCGAGGTTCTCCTGCAACTCCTCGAGGGCCTGCGAGCGGGCCGTCAGGTCGGACGCGCGGCTCACCTTGTGGCGCGCGAGCGCGTGCTCGGCGTTCTTCGCGACCGTCGCGGCGAGCTCGCGCTTGTCGCCGCGCTGCGGCACGCGGACGTCGACGTTGCTGCCGCGGCGTTCGCGCAGCCACGAGCTGACCGTCTCGACATCGGGCGGCAGCGACGGCACGAGCACCTCGCGCGGGACGTCGTCGCGCCCCTGAAGGTCGCCGTAGACCTCGAGCAGCATGGCCTCGACGAGGTCGGCGGTGTTGACGCCGGCGTCGCTGCCCTTGTCGGTGACCCAGCCGCGCTGACCCCGGATGCGGCCGCCGCGCACGTGGAAGACCTGGACGGCTGCCTCGAGGTCGTCCTCGGCGACGCCGAAGACGTCGGCATCCGTCGCGTCGTCGAACACGACGGCCGACTTCTGCAGCACTTTCTCCAGGGCACCGAGGTCGTCGCGCAAGCGCGCCGCTTGTTCGAAGTCGAGGTCGGCGGCGGCAGCCTTCATGCGTCGCTCGATCTCCCGGGTGAAGCGCGCGGAATCGCCGGCCATGAAATCGCAGAAATCCTGGGCGATCTCACGGTGCTCGGCCTTGGTGACCTTGCCGACGCAGGGCGCGCTGCACTTGTCGATGTACCCGAGCAGACACGGGCGACCCGACGCCTCGGCGCGTCGGTAGACCCCGTTGCTGCACGTGCGCATCGGGAACACGCGCATGAGTTGATCGAGCGTGTCGCGGATCGCCCACGCGTGCGTGAACGGGCCGAAGTAGCGAGTGCCGGGACGCTTGCGCCCGCGCATCACCTGCGCGCGCGGCACCGCGTCGGACATCGTCACCGCGAGGTAGGGGTAGGACTTGTCGTCGCGGTACTTGACGTTGAAGCGCGGGTCGAACTCCTTGATCCAGGCGTACTCGAGCTGCAACGCCTCGACCTCGGTGCGCACGATCGTCCACTCCACCGAGGCGGCCGTCGTCACCATCGTCCGCGTGCGCGGGTGCAGCAGCCGCAGATCCTGGAAGTAGTTGCTCAGGCGCGAGCGCAGGTTCTTCGCCTTGCCGACATAGATGACGCGCCCGTCGCGGTCGCGGAAGCGGTAGACGCCGGGTTCGGTCGGGATGTCGCCCGTCTTGGGGCGGTAGGTGCGGGGGTCTGCCATCAGCCGGTCACGTGCAGCTGGCTGCCCTTGACCTCGACCTTCTTCTCGGCGAGCGGCTTGTCCGCGGGGCCGGCGAGCACGGCGCCCGTCATCGGGTCGAAGCGGCTGCCGTGGCAGGGGCAGACGATCGCCTTGTCGGTGACCTCGCCGACCTGGCAGCCCTGGTGCGGGCACACGGACGTGAACGCCTTGAAGGTGCCCTTCGTCGGCTGAGTGACGACGATGGAGTTGCCGCGGTCGACGAAGCCGCTGCCGACGCTCACCTTGCTCGCGTCGATCGTGGCGTCGACGGACTTCGTCGAGGCCTCGTCGTCGCCCCCGCCGCACGCGGCGAGCATGCCGGTGCCGGCCACGGCGATCGTCGCGGTCATCGCGCTGCGGCGGGTGAACTGTGCCTGGAGGTCGCTCATCATGCCTTCTTCCGGGTCGTCTTCTTCGCCGCACTCGGCGCGGCGCTCGTGTTCTTTGCGGTCGTCTTGCCGGCCGCGGTCTGCTTGCTCGCCGTCTTCTTCGCGGCGGTCTTCTTCATCGCCGCGCGCGGGTCGATGACGGGCTTCTGCGCCACGATCGTCGGCGTCACGCCCGCGGCTTCGAGCAGCGGACGCAGGAAGCGACCCGTGTGGCTCGCCTCGACCTGCGCGATCTGCTCTGGCGTGCCCTCGGCGACGACCTCACCGCCGCGGAAACCACCCTCGGGGCCCATGTCGATGACCCAGTCGGCGCTCTTGATGACGTCGAGGTTGTGCTCGATGACGACGACCGTGTTGCCCTTGTCGACGAGGCCCTGGATGACCTCGAGCAGCTTGCGGATGTCCTCGAAGTGCAGACCGGTCGTCGGCTCGTCGAGGACGTAGATCGTGCGGCCGGACGAGCGCTTCTGCAGCTCCGCGGCTAGCTTGACGCGCTGCGCCTCACCACCCGACAGCGTCGGCGCCGGCTGGCCGAGACGGA
The DNA here is from genome assembly GCF_000152185.1 of Dermacoccus sp. Ellin185. NCBI lineage: Bacteria > Bacillati > Actinomycetota > Actinomycetes > Micrococcales > Dermacoccaceae > Dermacoccus > Dermacoccus sp. Ellin185. Next base: position 64,582 of record NZ_AEIQ01000069.1, read on the forward strand.
CGTAGCCGAGACCGACGTCGACGAGCGTGCGCATGTGACGCGCGATCGCGGGCACCGCTTCGAAGAACTCAGCGGCCTCCTCGATCGGCATGTCGAGCACCTCGGCGATCGACTTGCCCTTGAAGTGCACCTCGAGCGTCTCGCGGTTGTAGCGCGCCCCGTGGCACACCTCGCACGGCACGTACACGTCGGGCAGGAAGTTCATCTCGATCTTCAGCGTGCCGTCACCCGAACATGCCTCGCAGCGTCCGCCCTTGACGTTGAAGGAGAAGCGCCCCGGCTGGTAGCCGCGGATCTTCGCCTCCTGTGTCTCTGCGAAGAGCTTGCGGATGGCGTCGAACACGCCCGTGTAGGTGGCCGGGTTGCTCCGCGGCGTGCGCCCGATGGGGCTCTGGTCGACGTGGACGACCTTGTCGAGCAGTTCGGTGCCGGTGACGCGCTTGTGGCGCCCGGCGACCTGGCGGGCGCCGTTGAGGTCGTTCGCGAGCGTCGTGTAGAGGATGTCGTTGACGAGCGTCGATTTGCCCGACCCCGACACGCCGGAGACGACGACGAGGTTGCCCAGCGGGAACGCGACGTCGATGTCCTTGAGCGTGTGCTCACGCGCTCCCTCGACGACGAGGCGGCGACCGTCCTGACCGCGACGCGTCTGCGGCACCGGGATGGACAATCGGCCGCTGAGGTAACCGCCGGTGACGGACTTCTTCTCCGCGAGCAAGCCCTTGACCGGGCCGGAGTAGACGACCTCTCCCCCGTGCTCGCCGGCACCGGGCCCGATGTCGACGATCCAGTCGGCCGTCGCGATCGTGTCCTCGTCGTGCTCGACGACGATGAGCGTGTTGCCGAGGTCGCGCAGGCGCGTCAGCGTCTCGATGAGGCGGTGGTTGTCACGTTGGTGAAGACCGATCGACGGCTCGTCGAGGACGTAGAGCACGCCGACGAGACCTGAGCCGATCTGCGTCGCGAGGCGGATGCGCTGCGCCTCGCCACCCGACAGCGTGCCGGCGGGCCGGTCGAGCGAGAGGTAGTCGAGGCCGACGTCGAGCAGGAAGCCGAGACGCGCCGCGATCTCCTTGATGACGCGCTCGGCGATCTGCCGCTCGCGCGAGGTGAAGTCGACGTCGTCGAGGAAGTGCGCGGACTCCGAGATCGGCAGCGCGCACACCTCGGCGATCGACTTGCCGCCGATCGTCACCGACAGCGACTCGGGCTTGAGGCGTGCGCCGTTGCACGTCGGGCATGGCACCTCGCGCATGTAGCCCTCGTAGCGCTCACGGCTCCACTCCGACTCCGTCTCCGTGTGGCGACGCTTGACGAACGGGATGACGCCCTCGAAGCCCGTCGAATAGGAGCGCTCACGCCCGAAACGGTTGCGGTAGGTGACGTGAACCTTGTGGTTCTTGCCCTCGAGCAGCATCGTCTTCGCCTTGGCCGGCAGGTCGCGCCACGGGGTGTCGAGGTCGAACCCGCTCTCCTTGCCGAGCGCGCCCATGACGCGGACGAAATAGTCGGCGGCACCGCTGCCCTGCGCCCACGGCAGGATCGCGCCCTCGCGCAGCGTCTTGTCCTCGTCGGGGATGATGAGGTCGGGGTCGACACGCAGCTCGGTGCCGAGACCGGTGCAGGCCGGGCAGGCACCGAACGGGCTGTTGAACGAGAACGAACGCGGCTCGATCGCGTCCATCGACAGCGCGTGGTCGTTCGGGCAGGCGAGCTTCTCCGAGTAACGGCGCTCGAGCGGCAGCTCGTCGTGCGCGTCCTCGGCGCCCTCGCGCACGACGCGTTCGATGACGACGAGGCCGTCCGCGAGGCCGAGGGCCGTCTCGACCGAGTCGGTGAGGCGCTGGCGGCCGCTGAGGTCGTCCGGCCCCTTCGCGACGAGACGGTCGACGACGACGTCGATCGTGTGCTTCTTCTGCTTCTCCAGCGTCGGCGGTTCGCTCAGCGTCACCGTCTCACCGTCGACACGGGCACGGGAGAAGCCCTTCGTCTGCAGTTCGGCGAACAGGTCGACGTACTCGCCCTTGCGGGCGCGCACGACGGGTGCAAGCACCTGGAAGCGGGTGCCAGACGGTAGCTCCTGGATCGAGTCGACGATCTGCTGCGGCGTCTGGCTGCCGACCGGCGCGCCGCAGACGGGGCAGTGCGGGCGACCGGCGCGGGCGAAGAGCAGACGGAAGTAGTCGTAGACCTCCGTGATCGTGCCCACCGTCGAGCGCGGATTGCGGTTCGTGCTCTTCTGATCGATGGAGACGGCGGGGCTGAGGCCTTCGATGAAGTCGACGTCCGGCTTGTCCATCTGACCGAGGAACTGACGCGCGTACGCCGACAGGGATTCGACGTAGCGGCGCTGGCCCTCGGCGAAGATCGTGTCGAACGCGAGGGACGACTTGCCCGAGCCGGACAGCCCGGTGAACACGACGAGCGCGTCACGCGGGATCTCGATCGAGACGTTCTTGAGGTTGTGCTCCCGTGCGCCGCGCACGAGAAGGTGATCGTGGCCGCGACGTGGGGCCACGGCGTTGCTGCTGCTTGGAATCTTCGGCACGTCCCCCATGCTAGGTGCGCGCACCGACAACCCCCGAACGGCGCGGAGAAACCCACCCCTGTGGGCACCCGGGACACGCCCACGACGACGGATCAGGCCATGGCGCCGGTCCGATTAGTCTGGGGCGCATGTCTGTGGATTTCACCCCTTCCGAGGTCAACACCACCCCGATCGAGGACTACGCCATCATCGGTGACACCGAGACGGCGGCGCTCGTCAGCCTCCGGGGGTCCATCGACTGGTTGTGTCTGCCCCGCTTCGACTCGTCGAGCTGCTTCACGGCGCTGCTCGGCACGCCGGATCACGGACGCTGGCTGCTCGGGCCCGCCGAGGAGGCCACGACGACGCGGGCGTACCGCGAGGACAGTTTCATCCTCGAGACGATCCACGAGACGGCGACCGGCAAGGTTAAGGTCACCGATCTCATGCCCGTCAGCGACGGCCGCGCAGACGTCCTGCGTCGCGTCGAGGGCCTCGAGGGTACCGTGACGATGGAGCAGGAGTGGGTCGTCCGCCTCAACTACGGCAAGGTGAAGCCGTGGGTGAGCCACCACCCGGGGCACGTGCAGGACGAGGAGGTGCTCGTCGCGATCGCCGGCCCCGACATGCTCATCTTCCGCGGCGACCGGCTTCCCGTCGGCAACGAGGGGCGTCACCGTGACCTGTTCGACGTCTCCGCCGGTGAGACGCTCGACTTCAGCATGACGTGGGTGCCGAGCTACAAGCCGATCCCGATCCCGCTCGACACCGACAAGCGCATCGCGTCGACGCTGGGGCGCTGGAACGACTGGATCGGCCACTGCACCTACGACGGGCCGCACGCCGACGTCGTGCGTCGCAGCCTGCTCGTGCTCAACCTGCTGACGGACAGCCGCCGCGGCGGCATCGTCGCGGCGCCGACGACCTCGCTGCCGGAGGACTTCGGTGGTGAACGCAACTGGGATTACCGCTACTGCTGGCTGCGCGACGCCTCGCTAGGTCTCGAGTCGCTGCTGCGCGCCGGCTACGTCGACGCGACGATCAAGTGGCGCGAGTGGCTCGTGCGTGCCCTCGCCGGTGATCCCGAGGACATGCAGATCATGTACACGATCGACGGTGGGCGCGAGCTGCCCGAGCGTGCACTCGACCATCTGCCCGGGTACGCGGATTCGCGGCCGGTGCGCGTCGGCAACGGCGCCGTCGACCAGAAGCAGACGGACGTCCTCGGCGAGGTCATGATCGCCTTTGAGCACGCGCGCGCCAAGGGTGGGTACGAGAACGAGCAGAGCTGGGCGATCCAGGCCGCGCTCGTCGACCAGCTCGCCGAGCACTGGGACGAGCCGGACAACGGTTTGTGGGAGATCCGCGGGCCGCTGCAGCACTTCACGCACTCGCGCGTCATGGTGTGGGCTGCGTTCAACGCGGCGATCGCCGCCGTCGAGAAGCACGGCCACCCGGGCGACGTCGAGCGGTGGCGCGAGGTGCGCGAGCTCGTGCGTGAGGAGATCCTCACGAAGGGTTTCAACGTGCAGAAGAACACGTTCACGCAGCACTACAACACGACCGAGGTCGACGCGTCGCTGCTGCTCATCCCGGCCGTCGGGTTCCTGCCCGCCGACGATCCTCGCGTCATCGGCACGGTGCGGGCCATCGAGAACGACCTCATGCGCGGCGGTTTCCTCCTGCGCTACCGCACCGAATCGGGCGTCGACGGCCTCGCCGGAGACGAGCACCCGTTCCTCGCCTGCTCGTTCTGGCTCGTCTCCGCGTACGCGAAGATCGGTGAGCTCGACAAGGCCGAGGAGCTGTTCGACCGGTTGTGCGACCTGCCGAACGACATCGGACTCCTCGCCGAGGAGTACGACCCCGAGGAGATGACCCAGGTCGGCAACTACCCGCAGGCCTTCAGTCACCTCACTCTCATCGGCGCCGGCTACGACCTGCATGAGGCGCAGGTCGCTGCGCGCGGGGCGAACGTCTGACGCGGTGGGAGCGGGGTTTCCTGCCCCGGCGGCCCAAAGCGACGACACTGATGACGCGGCATTCACTGCTCGCTCGCGCTGCCACGGGACCGGGCCGCCCCTGCGCGCGGCGTGGCCCGGGCCACCCGGCGCCGATACCTGTGGCGCCGGCGGCTGGGTGGGTGAGATTCTAGAGGCATGAGTTCTTACCTCTCCGATGTGAAACCGGGCGACGCGCCGTCGCGACTCGACCTGCCGGGGCTGACGATGTGGAAGCTGTCGGTTTCCGACATGCACAACAACGTGTATCTGCTGCGTGATGCGACGCCCGAGACGGGTGGTGCAGCGGTGCTCATCGACGCTGCGGCAGATGCCGGAGCCATCACTGCGATGCTCGACGAGGCGCGCGTCGATCGTCTCGATGCCGTCGTGACGACCCACAAGCACTGGGATCATCACCGCGCCCTGCCCGAGCTCGCCGAGCGTGCTGACGCGACGCTCGCCGGTCTCGAGGACGGACCGCACCTCCCGGTCGCGCCCGCGCGGACGCTGAGTGACGGTGACACGATTCAGTTCGGCGCGCAGACGCTCGTCGCGCACCACGTGCCAGGCCACACCCCCGGCAGCGTCGTCTTGTCGTGGACGCCACCCGCCGGCAGCGACGCTCTGCCTCAGCTGTGGACGGGCGACACGCTGTTTCCTGGCGGCGTCGGCGCGACGACGCATTCCGATGAGCAGTCGTTCGACGAGCTGTTCACCATGGTTCGCGATCGCATCTTCGGGCGTTTCGACGATGCCGACGTTCACCCGGGCCACGGCGACGACACGCGTCTGTCTGTCGAACGCCCGCACCTCGACGAGTGGCGCGAACGCGGTTGGTGAGCTGAGCGCCCGACATCATCGTCGCCCTTGACTGCATGGTCCCCTGACTGCACGATGCGGTCGTTGCGTGACCACCGCACCTGGATGCGTGGCGTGGGCAGGCCTGGCGACCTGGGCGCCCGACATCATCGCCGCCCTTGCCTGCACGACGCGGTCTTTGCGTGAATGACCGCACCTGGATGCGTGGCGCGGGCAGGCCTGGCGACTTGAGCGCCGACGACGACGCGGGTCTGCGGCGCGCCGCGGTGACCAACCGGATGGTCATGCCTCGACCAGGTGCGCGAACACCTCTGGTGCCTTGAGCGCCGGCGATGTCTCGTATCGCAGCCGCGGCTGAGTGACGCGCAGGCAGGGGCCGGCGTCGTCGGTGCGTCTCGTCGACTGGCGTGTCATGACGAACGAGCGGCGGGGCTGCGAACCCTCGCGGTTCGCGGCCCCGCCGGTCGCACGTGCAGGGGGATCGTCAGCCGGCGAGGGGCTTCTGACGCGGTTCGTCGCCGAGTTCGCCACGCGCTTCGGCGCGCTTCTCGAACCAGATCGTCGCGAACGGGATCACGGCGCAGAGCAGGCCGATGCCGATCGTCTTGTTCGGCCAGCTCTTCTCCTGCCACAGCTTGAGCGCGCACAGGACGTACCCGATGAACATGACGCCGTGGATGGGCCCGGCGATCTGCACTCCGACCTCAGTGGTCTTGAGCACCCACTTGAAGAACATGCCGATGAGAAGCAGACCCCAGGAAACAGCTTCGGCGAACGCGAAGATCTTGAAGATTCGAGACATGCGGCGATTCTACTGAGACGGCCTGAGTGCCGGCCGATGGAGCGTGCCTGCCAACAGCTCAGCTCGCGGGAGCGAGCGTGGTCGCGACCGTCTCCCCGCTCGGGAGAGTCGTCCAGCGGCGGCCGGTCGGTGACTCCCACGTGCAAACTCCGTCTGGCGTCATGGTCACGGCATAGCCGCCGAAGGTCTTGGCGCGGTGATGGTGGCGGCACAGGGCCTGCAGGTTGCCGACGCTCGTCGGCCCACCGTCGGCGTGCGGGACGACGTGGTCGAGGTCGCAGTTCGTCGAGACCCGGGTGCAGTGCGGGAAGCGGCAGTGCACGTCACGCTCACGGACAAGCCGCGCCACTCGCGCGCCGGGACGATACGTCGTCGAGCAACTCGCGAGCGTCGTCCACGCACCGTCAACGAGGTCGATCGTGAACGTGGTGTCGACGAGCGCCGCGACGCGCCGAACGGCTGCCGCGTCGACGTGGCCCAGGCCGGGGATGTGGGCCGCGCCCAATGTGTCCAGGGGTCGCGTGATGACGCCGATCGGCCCGGCCTCAGCGTGCTGACGGGGCCGACCAAGACCGTCCTCATCAAGACCGCCCTCGTCGAGACCGCAGTTGGGGACGGAGGCGAGCGACGCAGGGGGCTCCAGCGTTCCGAACCGCCGGTCGGAAGGCGCTGGTGGGCTCGCGTGGACGGGCACCTTGAGGTGCATGACGGTGTTGACCGTTGAGTTCGCGAAGACAAGGTCGAGCAGTGCGTCGACGCGAACGGCGCCGAGGGGTTCGGTGCCACTCCCTGCCACACTGACGTGGCTCGCGGCGCGCCACCGCGCGAGTTCGTCACGTGGATCTGGCGCATGGTCGTTGAGCGTCTGAGCGTGCGCTTCGATCGCGGCGCGGAGACGGGCAGCGTCCTCGGTGGCCATGATCAGACGCACCTCGGTGAGGGTGTCGAAATCGAGGTGGGGCGTGAACCATAGCCCGTGCTCACGACGGGGGTCGAGGGTGTCGGCCTCGGTCTGCGCCAGCCGCCTGTCGTGCAGCAGTTTGCGCGCCCGGGAGCGGGCACCGTCGACGCTGAGGTGGTGTGCTCCCCCGCTCACGAGATCCGTGAGCACCTCTGCAGCCAACTCGTCGTCGAGGTGCGCCATCTCACGCGCCAGCGTGGCGGCCACCATGGTGCGGCAGGCTCCCCGCAGCGTCAGTTCGTGCAGAGCGGGCGCGCGGTCGCGGAGCATGCGTCCGTCGACAGCGAGGCGCGACGCGGTGGCGCTCGAACACCCGAGGGCGTTCCCGAGATCATCCCCCGCGAATTCGCCTGCGGTCGGAGGGCGTTCGCAGAGCCCATAGTTCTCCTCGTCGAGGTGAGCACGCTGGGCGACCGTGTCTTCGTGTTCGACGGCGACGGCGTGAAGCACCGCGTCGGCGGCCCTCGTCACCTCCTGCGCAGCAACGGCGATGTCTTCCAGTCGTGCTTGGAGCGTGAACGTGCGCGTGTGGCGCTCATCGAAGGTTCGCGGCAACGCGTCGCCCGAGCAGGGCGCCAATGTCTCCGGGTCGGCCAGCGCCTGCTCTGCGATCGCGCGCGTCAGCAGAACCCATGCGCCCACCAGCTCGGTGGACGGCATGGCGGCGACCGTCTCGGCCGTCACTGCCAGCGTTTGATCCATGCCACTAGTTTAGTACACATGTTCGAATCTTGGTAGGGTCAAAGGGATAGTGAGTGAACCCACTGGCCGGCCCTTCCTCCGCGCCAGGGCTGCATCACGAATCACAAGAGCACCCGCCGCGTGCAACCCTGCGATCAGGCGGCGCTGGTTTGCACCCGCTTGGTCTACCGCCTGACGGCAGACGAGGTACAGGCGACTGGTGGTTGACTCATCCCATGGCCTCAGCGACGCTGCCCACGCACATTGCCGTCGTGGCACTCGTTCGGGACGCGAGGGTGCTACTCGCTCACCGCCACCCGAACCGGATGAATTATCCGGACCTGTGGGACCTGCCCGGGGGACACGTCGAACCCGGCGAGTCCGCCGAGTGCGCTGCCCGTCGCGAGTGCGTCGAAGAGCTCGGAGTGACGGTGATCGATGCAGAGCGATTTCCGATGGCCTGCAAGGATCCAGCCCTGTTGAAGCATGCGTTCTTCGCGACGCGCTGGGTAGGGAACCCCCGCAACATCGCGCCCGACGAGCACGACGACATCGGCTGGTTCGCCGAGAGCGAACTGCCCCGGTTGGCCATGGCCGATCCTGCGGGGTGTCAGGACCTCGTCAGGCTCATGCGGGCGATCAAATGACATCAGCCCCGGCGTGGCGTGACCGTATTTCGCTTGCCGGTCGGCTGCCTCGCCCATAGCGTGTCGAGCATGCCCCAACCTGCTGGCTTCGCCTTTCTCGAACGTGATGGCGTCGTTGTCATCACTCATCACGGACGCACAGCGACGACTCTTAGGGGCGCGCGTGCTGCGGACTTCTTGGAAGACGTCGAGGACGGTGACGCTCAGGAGATCATGGCGCGCCTCACCGGCAACTATCGCCGCGGCAATGAGCGTCAGGCCCGCAACCATCCTCGCAACAAGGGGCGATGACCACGCGGCGCCGAGATCCCACCCGGCGCCGCGGACGCCATCAGGGCGCTACTTCTGCGCCTCCGTCATCTGGCGCAGTTCTTTCTTGAGGTCACGTAATTCGTCGCGCAGACGCGCTGCGAGTTCGAACTGCAGCTCGGAGGCCGCCTCACTCATCTGGGCCTGCAACTCCTGGATGAGGCCCGCGAGGTCGGCGGCGCTGCTCGCCTCGCGCTTCGCGCCCGCGGCGACGTTCGCGTCGGCACTCGCCGCACCGCTGCCGCCGCGACCCTTACCACGCGACATCGAACGGCCGGAACCGAGCAGTGCGTCCGTGTCGGCGGACTCGCGCTGCAGCATGTCGGTGATGTCCGCGATCTTCTTGCGCAACGGCTGTGGGTCGATGCCCTTCTCCGTGTTGTACGCGATCTGCAGCTCACGGCGGCGCGACGTCTCGTCGATCGCCTCCTGCATCGACGGCGTCACCTTGTCGGCGTACATGTGCACCTGACCGGAGACGTTTCGCGCAGCGCGACCGATGGTCTGGATCAGGCTTCGTGCGGACCGCAGGAAGCCCTCCTTGTCGGCGTCGAGGATCGCGACGAGCGACACCTCCGGTAGGTCGAGACCCTCACGGAGCAGGTTGATGCCGACGAGGACGTCGAACTCACCCATGCGCAACTCGCGCAGCAACTCGACGCGGCGCAACGTGTCGACCTCCGAGTGCAGATAGCGCACCCGCACACCCTTGTCGAGCAGATAGTCGGTGAGATCCTCGGCCATCTTCTTCGTCAAGGTCGTGACGAGGACACGCTCGTTCTTGTCCGTCCGTGTGCGGATCTCGCCGAGCAGATCGTCGATCTGCCCCTTCGTCGGCTTGAGCACGATCTCGGGATCGACGAGACCCGTCGGGCGGATGACCTGCTCGACGTAGCCGTCGCTCTTGCTCATCTCGTAGTCGCCCGGCGTCGCCGAGAGGTACACCGTCTGCCCGATGTGCTCGAGGAACTCCTCCCACTTCAACGGCCGGTTGTCCATCGCGCTCGGCAGACGGAAACCATGGTCGACGAGGGTGCGCTTGCGCGACATGTCACCCTCGTACATCGCCCCGATCTGCGGGACCGTCTGGTGCGACTCGTCGATGACGAGGAGGAAATCCTCCGGAAAGTAGTCGAGCAGCGTGTTCGGCGCGGTACCGGGGCCACGACCGTCCATGTGACGGCTGTAGTTCTCGATGCCGGCGCACGACCCGACCTGCCGCATCATCTCGATGTCGTACGTCGTCCGCATCCGCAAGCGCTGCGCCTCGAGCATCTTGCCCTCGGCCTCGAACCGCTTGAGCTGATCGCCCAGCTCGACCTCGATGCCGGCGATGGCGCGCTCCATGCGCTCGGGCCCGGCGACGTAGTGCGTCGCCGGGAAGACGTACATCTCCGACTCCTCGTTGACGATCTCCCCCGTCAACGGGTGCAACGTGTAGAGCCGGTCGATCTCGTCGCCGAAGAACTCGATGCGGATCGCGAGCTCCTCGTACACGGGGATGATCTCGACCGTGTCGCCGCGCACGCGGAACGTGCCGCGCGTGAACGCGAGGTCGTTGCGCGTGTACTGCATCTCGACGAACCGGCGCAGCAACTCGTCGCGGTTGATCTCCTGGCCGACCTTGAGACGGGCCATCCGGTCGACGTACTCCTGCGGCGTGCCGAGACCGTAGATGCACGACACGGACGCGACGACGATGACGTCACGCCGCGTCAGCAGCGAGTTGGTCGCCGAGTGACGCAGCCGCTCGACCTCCTCGTTGATCGAGGAATCCTTCTCGATGTACGTGTCCGTCTGCGGCACGTACGCCTCGGGCTGGTAGTAGTCGTAGTAGCTGACGAAGTACTCGACGGCGTTGTGCGGCAACAACTCGCGGAACTCGTTGGCGAGCTGCGCCGCGAGCGTCTTGTTGGGCGCCAGCACGAGCGTCGGGCGCTGCACCTGCTCGATCAGCCACGCCGTCGTTGCCGACTTTCCGGTACCCGTCGCACCGAGCAGGACGATGTCCTGCTCCCCCGCCTTGACGCGCTTCGACAACTCGGCGATGGCCTTCGGCTGATCGCCGGCGGGCTCGAACTCGGATTCGACCTTGATGGGTGCGACAGAACGCTGCAGATCGGTGACTGGACGCATGCCGCAACCCTAGACCCGCCCACTGACAACCCCGGAATCCCGCGGTCCTCAGCCCTGCAAGTGCGTGCGCCACACGTCGTCGACGCGGCGACGCAACGTGTCCTCGTCCCCCGCGTTGTCGATCCACACATCGGCGACCGCGCGGCGCTGCTCGTCGCTGGCCTGACTGCGCATGCGTGCCTCGGCGACCTCACGCGGCATCCCGCGGTGCTCCTCGAGCCGCTGCAGACGCGTCTCGACGGGCGCATCGACGACGATGACGACGTCGTAGTCGCCCTCGCGCCCCAGCTCGACGAGCAACGGAATGTCGTGCACGAGCACCTGCCCCGGTTTCGCCGCGGCGAACAACTCGAGCGTGCGCGCCGCGATGAGCGGGTGCGTGATGGCTTCGAGGTCGCGCCGCGCGCCCTCGTCCGCGAAGACGATGGCCCCCAGCGCGCCGCGATCCAGCTCGCCCCGCGCCGTCAGGACGCCGTCACCGAAGCGGTCGGCGATCTGCGCGAGCCCCGCACTGCCGGGCGCGACGACCTCGCGCGCGACGGCGTCGGCGTCGACCACCAGCGCCCCGTGCTCGACGAGCAATCGGGCCACCGCAGACTTGCCCGAACCGATCCCACCCGTCAACCCGACCTTCATCGTCGCCTCCTCAGACGCGCGTCGCGGCACTGTTCAGCGCCGGTGCGACCTCATCGTCCCAGAACGCACCGACAGCCGCGTCGAGCTCGTCGATGCTGCCCTCGTTCGAGAGGACGACGTCGGCCGCGTCGCTGCGCTCGCGCCCCTGCGTGTCGGCGTCGATCTCGGCCCAGGCCTGCTCAAGATCCAGTCCACGCTCGGCCATGAGCCGTTCGACGCGCACCTCCGCCGGCGCCTCCACGACGACGACGTGGTCGAAGTCGCGCGGCGTCGCGGCGTCCGTCAGCAGCGCGAGGTCGAGCACGAGCACCGAGTCATCGCCCACGGCCTTGGCCCGGGCGTCGGCCTCCGCACGCACGAACGGGCCGATGACGGCATACATCCGCTCGCGCGCCGCGGGGCTGCGCGTCGTGAGGTCGTCGAGCGTGTGCCAGTCGATCGTGCCGTCGGGGTGGGCGATCGTCTCGGAGAACACCTCCCGCAACCGGTCGAGGGCTTCCTCGCCCGGCACGAGCAGTTCGCGCATCACCTCGTCGAACTCGACGACAACCGCGCCGCGGCGCTCGAACGCGTCGCCGACGACCGACTTGCCCGCGGCGACCGGCCCCGTCAGCCCGAGGGAGACGGCGGCGCGCTCCGCGGCCTGCTGCTGCGTCTGCGCCGTCGTCGGGACGTGCGTCTCGAACTCCGGCTCGGTGCCCTCCTCGAACTCGGGCAGGACGACGTAGGCGTCCTCGTCGAGCACGCCCTCGGCGGCGCGCCGCTCGTACTCCTCGGCGGGCAGCACCTGCTTCCACTGGCGGGTCCGCATCGGGCGTGCCGCTCCGGCGTCCTCACGCAGCGCCTGGAACAACAGCCAGGCCTGCAGGACCGTCAGGACCGTGATGGGGAACCCGATGACGATGATGACCTCCTGCAGCGCCGACAGCCCGTCCTCGCCCGCCGTGAGGATGATCGCAGCACAGACGGCGCCCACCGACAGCGACCAGAACACGCGCTGACGGCGCACCGACGCGTCCTCGTGGCCGTTGACCATGGCGTCCATGACGAGCGCGCCCGAGTCGATCGAGGTGATGAAGAAGATGACGATGACGGCGAGCGCCAGCGTCGCGACGGGCAGGTAGCCGGGCAGGTCGCGCAAGAACTGGAACAGCGCCGCCTGCGGGTTGTTCTCGTCGACGATGGTGTGCGCGAGCGAACCGCCCTGGCCCGCAGCCTTCGCGCTCGCTCGATCGCTCGTGATCGACGTGAGGCCGTACACGCCGATCCACACGATGACGAAGGCGCTGGGCAGCCCGATCGATGCCGTCACGAACGCGCGGATGGTGCGTCCGCGCGAGATCTTGGCGACGAACATCCCGACGAACGGTGCCCACGTCACCGTCCACGCCCAGTAGAAGACCGTCCACTGACCCGACCACGCGCCGTGGTGCATCGTGTCGTTGAACGTCGACAGCATCGGCAGCTGCGACAGGTAGCGACCGGCCGACTCGACGATGCCGCGCGCCACGTCGGAGGCCGACATCGCCGTCATCGCCACGAAGAGGAGCAGCGCGATCGCCATGAGGATGTTGGCGTAGGACAGGTTCTTGACGCCCTTGTCCATGCCGGCGAGCACGGACGTCAGCGCAGCCGCCGTGATGACGGCGAGGATCGCGGCCTGCACCCACCCGGCGATCGGCAAGCCGAAGACATCGTTCATGCCCGAGTTGATCTGCAGCGCACCGAGCCCCGTCGAGACGGCGAGACCGAAGACGGTGGAGACGACGGCGATGATGTCGATGGCCTGGCCGATGGGGCCGTGGATGCGGTCGCCGAGCAGCGGATGGAACGCAGACGACACGCGCGGCGGCAGGTTCCGCTTGTACGTGAAGTACCCGAAGCACAGGCCGGGCACGACGAGGATGGCCCACATGTGGATGCCGAAGTGGAAGTTCGCGATCGACAGCGCGTCCCACGCCGCTTCGTCCGAGTAGGGCGCCGCGCCGAGCGGCGGGCGCGCGTAGTGGTTCATCGGCTCGGCGATGCCCCAGAACATCAACGTCGCGCCGACGCCGGCCGCGAACATCATCGCGAACCACGACAGCCCCGAATAGGCGGGCTCGGCGTCGTCAGGGCCGAGCTTGACGCGCCCGTAACGGCTTGCGGCGAGCCCCAGCGAGAAGACGACGAGAAGGGTCGCGGCCGCCGTGTAGAACCAGCCGAGGTCGAAACGCAACCAGTGCGCCGCCGCACCGAAGACGGAACGCACCGGGTCGGGGAAGAGTGCCATGGACGCGGTGAACACGACGATCAGCGCAGCGGAGCCGAAGAAGATCCGCGGTGACGTACGTAGGCCGAGACGGTCGTGCAGACGGGTGGTGAAGGAGCTCATCAACGCTTCGGGGTCGGTGGTGCCCGAGCCTGCGGACGATCGCCACGAGCCGGGTCGTGCCCTCGTGGCACGAGGGCCAACCCTACGTGGTGCCCGCGGCTCGCGCCGAGTGCCCCCAGGCCGCCGTCAGTCGCCGAAGATGCTCATGCGCTCCAGGCGGTCGAAGGCCTCGTCGATCTGCTCCTCGCCGACGGTGACAGCGAGACGCAGGAACCCTTCGCCCGACGCGCCGAACGCGGTGCCGGGGATCGTCAGGATGTGGGCTTCCTCGACGATGCGCGCGGCGCACTCGAGCGACGTCAGACCGGTCTCGCGGATGTCGACCCACAGGTAGATCGTGCCCTGCGGTTCGAAGGCGTCCATGTGCGTCAGCCGCTGCACGCGCTCATATGCGCGCTGCAGGCGGCCGCGGTAGAGCTCCTTGACGGGCGGACGCAGCTCGGCGCGTCGTTCGAGAGCGTTGAGGGCCGCGCGCTGCGAGATCGAGGGCGCGGTGAAGACGTTGTTCTCGTTGACGTCACGCGCCGTCGAGACGAAGTCGGCCGGGGCGAGGATCCACCCGATGCGCCACCCAGTCATGAGGTAGTCCTTGCTGAACGACCCGATCGTCACGGTGCGCTCCGCCATGCCGGGCAGCGACGCGAACGGCACGAACGGCTCGCGGTAGGTGAACAACGTGTAGATGTCGTCGGCGACAACGACGAGGTCGTGCTCCGTTGCGACCCGCGCGACGCCCTCGAGCGCTTCGCGGCTCCACTGCACACCCGTCGGGTTGCACGGCGTGTTGACGATGACGCCGCGCGTGCGCGGCGTGATGGCGGCCTCGAGGTCGCCGATCGTCACCTGGAAGCCGTTCTCCTTCGTCGTCGGCACGAAGACGGGCACGCCGCGCGCGAGACGCACCTGGTGCGGGTACGGCGTGAAGTACGGCTCGATGACGAGCACCTCGTCACCGTCGTCGAGCAGCGTCTCCATGACGAGCCACATCGCGTGGCAGCCCGACGTCGTCACCATGACGTCGTCGACGCTGCGTTCTACGCCGTAGTCGTCGCGGTACATGTCGACGATGCCCTGGCGCAGCTCCGGGTAACCCAGGCTCGAGGTGTAGTGCGTGTGGCCGGCCTTCGCGTCGGCCGCGGCAGCCTCGATGATGCCGGCGTCGGTCGTCAGGTCGGGGTCGCCGAGGCTGAAGTTGATGACGTCGTCGAACTCGCGCGCACGGTCGGCGATGACGGACATCTGCGTCGCGGAACCCGCCTGGTAACGGGAGGAGATGAAACGAGGCACGGTGCGCCTTTCGAGCTGGTGGCCCCGCGGATCTCGCGGGGCCCGACGCAGCCATCATGCCGCAGAGCGAGACCTCGTGAAACGTTTAGGGTAGGGGCGTGAATGGCCTCCTCGTGACCGGTACCTCCTCCGATGCGGGCAAGTCGCTCGTCGTCACCGGGCTCGCGCGGGCGTGGGCGCGACGCGGGGTGCGTGTGGCCCCGTTCAAGTCGCAGAACATGTCGAACAACTCGATGGTGTGCCGTGACGGCAGCGAGATCGGGCGCGCGCAGTACCTGCAGTGCGAGGCTGCGGGCGTCGAGGCCGCGAGCGTGCACAACCCAGTCCTGCTCAAGCCGGGCAGCGACCGGGAGGCGTTCGTCGTCCTGCGTGGCCGACCGGCAGGGCGGTTGCGCGCCGGTGAGTACGCGACGGGCCGCCGTCACCTCGCGGACGCGGCGTTCACGGCCTTCGAGGAGCTGGCGGGCGACGTCGACGTCGTCATCGCCGAGGGTGCCGGCTCCCCCGCCGAGATCAACCTGCGCGGCGGCGACTACGTCAACATGGGGCTCGCGCGCCGCTTCGACCTGCCCGTCGCCCTCGTCGGCGACATCGACCGCGGCGGTGTGCTCGCCGCGCTGTACGGGACGTGGGCGTTGCTCGACGACGACGATCGTCGCCATCTCGCGGCGTACGTCATCAACAAGTTTCGCGGCGACGCGTCCGTCCTCGAGCCCGGTCTCGACGAGATCACGCGACGTACCGGCCTGCCCTGCCGCGGCGTGCTGCCATGGCTCGAGGATGTGTGGCTCGACTCTGAGGATGCCTTGTCGATCGGTCGGTGGCGACCGAGTCTTGCGGGCGGCGATGCAGACGAGGCGTGTCTGAGCGTCGCCGTCGTCCGGTTTCCGCGCACGAGCAACGCGACCGACGTCGATGCTCTCGCCGCCGAACCGGGCGTCGACGTGAGGGTGACGACGGACGCCGACCTGTGCCGTGAGGCCGACCTGCTCGTCCTGCCGGGCAGTCGCGCGACCGTCAGTGATCTGGCTTGGCTGCGCGCCCGCGGGCTCGCCGACGTCGTCGCCGACCGCGTTCGGCGTGGGGCGCCGGTGCTCGGCATCTGCGGCGGCTACGAGATGCTCGTCGACCGGCTGGAGGATTCCGTGGAATCCGGTGTCGGGGCGGTCGACGGGCTCGGGCACCTGCGCGGATCGGTGAGGTTCGAGGCGGAGAAGACGTTGGCTCGGCCCGCTGGAACGTGGCGGGGCGAGGACGTCGACGGCTACGAGATCCACCACGGTGTCGTCACCGCCGAACCGAACTTTCCCGGCGGTACGTGCGCGGGGGCCGTGTGGGGCACGATCTGGCACGGCACCCTCGAGAACGACGGATTCCGGCGGGCGTGGCTGCGTGACGTCGCCCGCGCGTCGGGCTCGGCGTGGGTGCCTCGCGACGGCGCGATGGGGTTCCGTGCCCGACGTTCAGCCATGATCGACGCCCTCGCCGACGCCTGCGACGAACACCTCGACGTCGACGCGCTGCTCGACCTGGCGATGAGGAAGGGCTGAATCATGACGGACACCACGACCCCTCGCGAGGTTCGCGTCATCGGTATCGGCGCGGGCTCCCCGCGTCATCTGACGCTCGAGGCGATCGACGCGATGCGTGAGGTCGACGTCTTCCTCGTCGCCGACAAGGGCGATGAGAAGCGCGAGCTCGTCGAGGTGCGCGAGGCGCTGTGCCGCACGCATCTGGCCGAGGGCAGCTACCGGTTCGTCGCGCTCCCCGATCCGCGGCGCGGCCCCGACGCCGAGCGTGACGCGCACCAGTACACCGACGGTGTTCTCGATTGGCACGACGCGCGCGCTCACGCGTGGGGCGAGGTGATCGACGCGCTCGAGCCGGGAATCGTCGTCGGATTCCTAGTCTGGGGTGACCCCGCGTTCTACGACTCGACGATCCGCGTCGTCGATCGTCTGGCGCGCCATCGGCCGGTGAACTCGGTTGTCATTCCGGGCATCTCGGCGTTCCAGACCCTCGCCGCGGCGCACGGCATCGTGCTGCACCAGATCGGCCAACCGGTGCACGTCACGACCGGTCGACGGCTCATGACTGAATGGTCCCCCGGCCTCGGAACGGTCGTCGTCATGCTCGACGGGCACCTCGCGTGCCGCCACCTCGTCGAGACGCACCCTGACCTCGTCATCCACTGGGGCGCGTATGTCGGCATGCCCCAGCAGACGCTGCGCGCGGGCCGCCTCGTCGACGTCATCGACGAGATCGTCGACGTTCGTGCCCGCCTGAAGCAGGAGCACGGCTGGGTCATGGACGTCTACGCGCTGAGCCTGCCGGCATCCTGACGAGTGGCCCCGCCGTCGGCCACCGCACTCCTGGGTCTCGTTCCTGAGAGGCGGGATGTCGTGAGAGCCGCGATCGCGCCATACAGGGTTTCAGCTCTCAACCGTCGAGGATGCAGAACTCGTTGCCGTCTGGGTCGGCGAGGACGGCCCAGCCGAGGTCGCTGCGGCGATCGTCGACCATCGTCGCGCCGAGGGCGAGGGCACGCTCGATCTCGGCATCACGCGTCGAGGCCTGAGCCCGCAGATCCATGTGGGCGCGATTCTTCACCTGCTTCGCATCGGGCACCCGGTAGAACAGCACGATGGTGCCGTTCGGGGCCTCGAGTGAGCACTCGTCCGAGCCGGGACGGTACGACTCCGGCTCGGCGATCTCCCATCCCATGAGTGCGCGCCAGAACTGCGCGACGGCGAACGGATCGCGCGCGTCCCAGGTCGTGTGGGACAGATACAGCCCCATCAGCTGTCTCCTGCCGCATCACCGTCGCCGAGTACGCCGCCGGCATCGGTCGTGCGCACGGAGGCGCGGCGCGCGTCCAGCGCCTGCAGGATCATCCCCGCAGCGAGACACGCACCGACGCCCTCGCCGGCGCGAAGGCGCAGGTCGAGCAGTGGTTCGAGGCCGAGTTCGTCGAGCACGAGACCGTGCGCGCTCTCCCGGCTGCGCTGACCCGCCACGAGATACGCCTGGACCGACGGCTCCATCCGTGCGGCCGCCAAAGCCGCGACAGACGTCGCCAGTCCGTCGAGGACGATCGGCGCGTGCGCCTCAGCGGCGCCGAGCACGACACCTGCGAGCACCGCGACCTCCGGCCCACCGACCTGCGTGAGTGCCAGGCGGGCACGCTCGCCCCGATTCGTGGCGACGTCACGTGAGCCTTGGCTGCGCTCCAGTGCGGCCTCGACCACGCGCTTCTTGCGCGCCATCATCGCGGCATCCGCGCCCGATCCGAGGCCGAGCACAGCGTCGGACGGAGCCTCGAGCAGCGCCGCCGCGAGAGCAGCGGCGATCGTCGTGTTGCCGACGCCGACCTCGCCGAGCACGACGAGACCGCTCGCCCCGGCCCTCGCCCCGAGCCGCCGCCCGGCCGCAAGACACGCCTCGACGTCGTGCGGGGTGAGCGCGTCGGCGTCAACCAGGTCACCCCGTGGCCCCACGAGGTCCACGCGCTCGGTGGGGACGCCCGCGGAAAGCTCATCGGCACCCGATGCAGGCGCCGGCTGCCGCCCGTCCACGCCGGCATCGACGACAAGACAGGCAAGGCCGGCCGAACGCGCATGTGCCGCTCCAAGGGAAGTGCCCGCCCTGGCCGCGCGCATGACGTCGGCCGTCACGGACGAGGCGTAGGCGCTCACGCCGTGGCGGGTGACCGGGTGGTCGGCACCGGCCAGGACCAGTGTGCCGCCGGCGACGTCCGGCCCGGCGATGGCGGCGACCCGGTTGACGACGCGGTCGAGCACCCCGAGCGCCTCCGGCGGAGCGAGCAGGCGGTCGGCGTCGTCGCTGGCGGCGACGAGACGGGCGCCTTCGGGGCCGGCGAGGTAGGACGGTGGCGGCTCGGTCGGTCGCAAGCCTGACGCGGGGGCCCCTGGACCGAACGCCGCCGCCGGGCCGCCGTCGACACCCACGGTCTCCGGTTCGCGTGCCGTGGCATCGATCTCACCCGTCTCGGGCCAGCGTTCTGCCAGCACGACGTCGTCGAGGGCCAGCTTGGCCGACCATGCGGCGCGCTGCAGACCTGGTTCGGGCGGACGCTCGTCGGGCCAGCCGAGGCACATCCAGCCGAGGGTCTCGACGCCGTCGGGCAGGCCGAGCAGATCAGCCAAATCGGCGGGTTCGAACAGCGTCACCCACCCCATGCCGAGGCCGTGGGCGCGCGCCGTCAGCCACATGTTCTCGATGGCGCACGCACACGACCAGACGTCCGTGTCGGTGAACGTCGCCCGCCCGAGCACGCCCGCTGCGGGCACGCGCCGGTCACAGGCCACGACGACGCCGACGGGCGCCTCGCGCAGCCCTTCGAGCTTGAGGTCGAGCAACCGCGCCGCCCGCTCGGGCAGCATCTGACGAGCCTGCCGCAAGCGTGCCGTGTCCGCGAGGTGCGCAGCGCGATCCCGGGTCGCCGGATTGCTCACGACGATGAACCGCCACGGCTGTGAATGGCCGACCGACGGCCCGGCATGACCCGCCGCGAGCACCTCGCGCACGAGCTCGTCCGGCACCGCGTCGGGGCGATAACGCCGAATGTCGCGACGCGCCCCGATGACGTCGGCGAGGGCTTCCTGCACCTGCGCGCCCATGGACCAGCCAGCCGGATCATCGCGGCGTTCGCGCGCCGACGAGGCGTCACCGATGACAGGCGTCGGACGACGGAAGCCATCTCCGTCGCTCGAGTCGGCGCTCCGAGAAGACTCCGCGAGCGAGGCGTCCCCGGCGTGACGCAGAATCCCCTCGACATCCGGGGACGGCGCACCCCGCGCAGGCCCTGCCGGCACTCCACGCAGCGACTCGTCGGGGCTCACTCCTCCAGCTCACCTTCGACGTCGAGGTAGACCTGCTGCATCGCGGCGACGGTCTCGGGGTTCGGTTCCGCCCACAGTCCACGCTCGGCCGCCTCGCCGAGCTTCTCGATGATGCCGCGCAGCGCCCACGGGTTCGCATGGCGCATGAACGCCTGGTTCGTCTCGTCGAGCACGTACTCGGACGCGATCGACTCGTACATCCAGTCGGGCACGACCTGGCTCGTCGCGTCGAAACCGAACAGGTAGTCGACGGTCGCGGCGAGCTCGAACGCGCCCTTGTAGCCGTGGCGCTGCATCGCCGAGATCCAGCGCGGGTTGACGACGCGGGCGCGGAAAATGCGGGCGGTCTCCTCCGTCAGCGTGCGGGTGCGCACGGCGTCAGGGCTCGTCGAATCTCCCACGTACGCCTTGGGTTCGGCACCCGTCAGTGCCTTCACCGTCGCGACCATGCCGCCGTGGTACTGGAAGTAGTCGTCGGAGTCGAGGATGTCGGATTCGCGGTTGTCGACGTTCTTCGCCGCCACCTGGATGCGTCGATAGTTGCGCTCCATGTCGTCGCGTGCGGGCGCGCCGTCGAGGTCGCGGCCGTACGCGAACCCACCCCACGCCGTGTAGACCTCCGCGAGGTCGTCGTTGCTGCGCCAGTTGCCCGACTCCATGACCTGCAGCAGGCCCGCGCCGTACGAACCCGGTTTCGAACCGAAGATGCGGGTGCGGGCGCGCCGCTCGTCGCCGTGCGTCTCGACGTCGGCGAGGGCGTGCGCGCGCGGGAAGTTCTGATCGAGCGGCTCGTCGAGGTCGACGACGAGCTTGACGGCGTCGTCGATCATCGCGACGACGTGCGGGAAGGCGTCACGGAAGAACCCCGAGATGCGGACGGTGACGTCGATGCGCGGACGCCCGAGCTCCTCGAGGCTGATCGGTTCGAGCCCGACGACGCGGCGTGACTGCTCGTCCCAGATGGGCATGATGCCCAGCAGTGCAAGGATCTCGCCGATGTCGTCGCCGCTCGTGCGCATCGCGGAGGTGCCCCACGCCGACAGCCCGACCGATTCGGGCAGCGCGCCCTCGTCCTCGCGGTAGCGGGCGATGAGCGAATCCGCCATCGCGCGGCCCGTCTCGTACGCGAGGCGGCTCGGGATCGCCTTCGGGTCGACCGAGTAGAAGTTGCGGCCCGTCGGTAGGACGTTGACGAGCCCGCGCAGCGGCGAACCGCTCGGGCCGGCGGCGACGTACCCACCGTCGAGCGCGTGCAGCACGGAGGTGATCTCCTGCGGTGTCTGCTGCAGACGCGGCACGATCTGGGTGCAGGCGAACCGCAGGGACGCCTCGACGCCGGCGCGGTCGACGCCGGCGACCTCGTCGTCCGCCAACCCCGCGAGGTGCGCCTCGACGACATCGGAGACCGACGCGGCATCCCACCCGGCAGCAGCCAATGCGGTGACGAGGGCGTGCGCGTGCCGCTCGGCGTTGTCGGTGGCGTCGCGGTCGTCACTCGTCGGGTCGAGGCCGAGCGCGGTGCGCAAGCCGGGCAGCCCGTCCTTCGCACCGCCGAAGAGCTGGTTGGAGCGCAGCATCGCGACGACGAGGTTCGTCAGGCCCTCGCCGTCGGGCGCGGCGCCGAGCACGTGCAGACCGTCACGAATCTGCACGTCCTTGATCTCGCACAGCCACCCGTCGACGTGCATGACGAACTCGTCGAACGAATCCTCGTCCGGCATGTCCTCGAGGCCGAGGTCGTGGTGCAGCTCGGCCGCGCGGATGAGCGTCCAGATCTCGCCCTGCAGCGCCGGCGCCTTCGCCGGGTCCATGACGCTGACGTTGCCGTACTCGTCGAGCAGCTGCTCGAGGCGGGCGATGTCGCCGTAGCTCTCGGCGCGCGCCATCGGCGGCACGAGGTGGTCGACGATCGTCGCGTGCGCGCGTCGTTTGGCCTCGGTGCCCTCGCCGGGGTCGTTGACGAGGAAGGGGTAGATGAGCGGCAGCGAGCCGAGCGCGGCATCGGTGCCGCACGAGGCGGACATGCCGAGGCTCTTGCCCGGCATCCACTCGAGGTTGCCGTGCTTGCCCATGTGGACGACGGCGTGGGCGCCGAACTCCTCCTCGATCCACCGGTAGGTCGCGACGTAGTGGTGCGTCGGCGGCAGGTCGGGGTCGTGGTAGATCGCGATGGGGTTCTCACCGAAGCCGCGCGGCGGCTGCACGAGGATGACGAGGTTGCCCGCCTGCAGTGCCGCGGTGACGATCTCGCCGGCCTCGTCATGGGAGCGGTCGACGAACAGCTCACCGGGCGCCTCACCCCAGTGCTCGCTCATCCCCTCGCGCAGATCCTCGGGCAGGCGGGCGAACCACTCGCGGTAGAGGGCTGCGGGGATACGTACGTGCGCGTCGGTGAGCTGCGCGTCCGTCAACCACTCCGGGTCCTGCCCGCCCGCGGCGATCAGGGCGTGGATGAGCGCGTTGCCCGCGGTCGTGTCGAGCTCCTCGCCCTCGATCGGTTCGACGTCGTCGAGACCGGGGATCGCGCCGCGTTCGCCGAGGTCGTAACCGGCCTCGCGCATGGCGCGCAGCAGCCGGATCGTCGAGACGGGCGTGTCGAGGCCAACGGCGTTGCCGATGCGCGAGTGCTTCGTCGGGTACGCCGACAGCATGACGGCGATGCGGCGCTCCGCCGGGTCGAGATGACGCAGCCGCGCGTGCCCGACGACGATGCCCGCGACGCGGTCGCAGCGCTCCGGGTCGGCGACGTAGGACGGCAGGCCGTCCGAGTCGAACTCCTTGAAGCTGAACGGAACGGAGATGATGCGCCCGTCGAACTCGGGCACCGCGACCTGCGTCGCGACGTCGAGCGGCGTCATCCCGTCATCGGAGGCGGCCCACTGCTCGCGGCTCCACGTCAGGCACAGCCCCTGGACGATGGGGACGTCGAGCGCGGCGAGGGCCTGGACGTCCCAGCTCTCGTCGTCCTCCCCCGCGCCCGCGGACGCCGGACGCGACCCGCCGGCGGCGAGCACCGTCGTCACGAGGGCGTCGTAACCGGCGAGGTGGTCGAGCAGTTCGGCGTCGGCCTCGCGCAGGCTGGAGACGTAGATCGGCACCCCGATGCCGCCGGCGCGGTCGATCGCGTCGGCGAGGGCATGGGCGTACGCGTCGTTGCCCGCGACGTACTGGGCACGATAGAAGAGCACCGCGACGCGGGGCTTCTTCGTGGCCGTGGCGCCGTCGGTGCTCTCGGCGTCATCGGCGATCTCGGGGCGCTCGAGCACACCCCACGAGGGTGTGACAACGGGCGGTTCGAAGCCTTCGCCGGTCATGAGCAGCGTGTCGCTGAGGAACGCGTGCAGCTCCTTGAGGTTCGCCGCACCGCCCTGCGCGAGGTACTCGTGGGCCTGCGCCGCGACCCCGGGCGGCGTCGTCGAACGCTCCATGAGGGCCGCGTTGGGCTCCTGCTCACCGCCGAGGACGACGACGGGACGGCCGGAGGCGGCGTACGCCGCGAAACCAGTGCACAGATCCTGCGGGCCGCCGAGCAGGCGGACGACGACGATGTCGGCGCCCTCGGAAGCGTCGCCGTGCGTCGGCACGCGCCCCGGGTTGGAGACGGCGTAGTCGGCACCGCTCGCACGGGCGCTGAGCAGATCGGTGTCCGAGGTGGAGATGAGGGCGATGCGCGCCATGAGGGCAGCTCCTTCGCGGGTGTCCACGCCCGCGTCGTCGTGAGAGGGCTCCCGTGGCACGGGAGTCGATCGTCAGGGCGTTCCTGACTCGCCGACGCACGCGTCGGACACACAGTGGCGGGACCGTCCCGGATTCGCACCGGGTTCCATCACCTGACGACCGTGCCCGAGCCTAACGGAGACGGCTCGTATGCTGCTCGCTGTGCCCGTACGAGATGTCGACGACCGCTGCCCCGGTGTGCTGCGCCCGTTCGCAGCTGCCGACGGCGCCATCGTCCGCCTGCGCGTGGCCGGTGGGCGCGTGTCGAGCCATGACCTCGTGACGGTGTGCGATCTTGCCGAACGATTCGGTCAGCCGTTCGTCCAGCTGACGTCGCGAGGCAACCTGCAGCTTCGCGGTTTGGACGAGCCGCTGCCGGGCGCGTTCGTCGACGCCGTCGCGGCGCTCGGGATGCTGCCGTCAGCAACGCACGAGCGGGTGCGCAACATCGTCGCGGGGCCGGATGCGTCGCTCGATTCCCTGGTGGGTCAATTGGATTCGGCGATCCTCGACGCACCGTCGTTGGCGTCATTGTCGGGGCGATGGATCTTCGCGCTGGCCGCCGGGGACGAGACGCTGCCCGCGGTGCCGGCCGATGTCGCGTTCGCTCTCGGCGCGGACGACGACGGCTCGCGGGCCGGTGAGATGCGCGTCGATCAGATGCGTGCCGGCGAAGTGCGCGTCGGTGGCCGGTCCTTCGCATGTGCTGCGCACCAGGCCGCGGCGACGCTGGTCGCTGTCGCGGAGGACTTCGTCGCGACGACGCAGCATGATGACGGGCGGTTCTGGAACGTCACCGACCTGCCCGACGATCATCCGTTCTTCGCCCGACTCGACGAGCGGGTGCGCGCCGCCGCGATGAGCGCCGCCGACATGCCCCGCGCCGAGACCCGGCCCGCGACCGGCACCGCGGCGACCACGTCCAAGAGCCGCCTGGAGGTTCATCTCCCGCTCGGCCTGCTCGACGCGCCGGCCGCTCGCGCCCTGGACGAGGTGACGCAGGACGTCGTCGTCACCCCCGAGCGCAGCATCGTCGTGCGTACGCTGCGCGACGGCGCCGACCTGCCCACCGCAACCAGGCATCTGCGCGGCGCCGGGTTCGTCACCGAACCCGGTTCGGCCCGAGCGCGATTCAGCGCCTGCGTCGGCGCACCGTACTGCCGTCGCACCGACGTCTCGACGCTCGACCTCACGCGGGCCGCGGCGAGGATCTTCGACGACGGCAACCGGTGTGACGCGGCGCTCGATGACAGCCGCATCGGCAGCGTCATCGCTGCGAGCACGCCCGAGCATGCCAGCGCCGATGATCGACGTGCCACCGTGTCCGCCGCACCCCGCGTCCACGTCGTCGGGTGCGAGCGTGCGTGCGGCCGCCCCGCCGGCGAGCATCATCTCGTCGTCGCCCCTCACAACCCGACCGACATCCTCGACCCGAACGGCCGCTCATGACCGACATCGCTCCCCCGACCCGCCGCTACGACTACGAGCGTGACGGGCGTGCCATCTATCGCGAGTCGTTCGCAACGATCCGTCGTGAGGTGACGCTCGACCACCTGCCCGAGGGCGTCCACCGTGTTGCGGTGCGGGTCGCGCATGCCGCAGGCGACGTCGGCGTCATCGACGAGATCGCCGGCAGCACGGACGTCGGCGTGGCCGCTCTCGCCGCGCTGCGCGCCGGCGCGCCCGTCATCACCGACTCGCACATGCTCGCCGCGGGCGTGACGCGCAGCCGACTGCCCGCCGACAACGACGTCATCTGTACGCTGCGCGAACCGCAGGTGCCGGCGCTCGCACAGGCCTGGTCGACGACGCGCTCGGCCGCCGCCGCGTCGTTGTGGGCACCGCACCTCGACGGCGCCGTCGTCGCCATCGGCAACGCCCCGACGGCCCTGTTCCACCTGCTCGAGATGCTGCTCGACGGCGCCCCGCGCCCGGCTGCGATCGTCGGGATGCCCGTCGGTTTCGTCGGCTCCGCCGAGTCCAAGGTCGCTCTCGCCGATCATCGTCTCGACGACGGATCACAGATCCCCTGGCTGACCGTCCATGGGCGCCGGGGAGGCTCAGCCATGGCTGCGGCCGCCGTCAACGCCCTCGCGACCGAGCAGGAGATCCTGTGATGACGGGCAGCCTGTGGTGCGTCGGCGTCGGCCCCGGTGACCCCGAACTCATCACCCGCAAGGCCGCTCGGCTCATCGAGACCGCTGACGTCGTCGCCTACCACCGCGCCGGTCATCGTCCGAGCACCGCACGCGCCATCGCGGCCGATCTCATCCCGGACGGCGTCGTCGAGGAAGAGCTCGTCTACCCCGTGACGACGGGTGAGATCGACCATCCCGGCGGCTACCACGGTGCGATGGCGGCGTTCTACCTCGAGTGCGCCGAGCGCCTCGGCGCCCACCTCGAGGCCGGACGCAGCGTCGTCCTGCTCGCCGAGGGCGACCCGTTGTTCTTCGGTTCGTCGATGTACGTCCACGACCTGCTCGCCGAGCGTTTCGACGCCCATGTCGTGCCCGGGGTGACGTCGGTCTCCGCGGCGTCCGCGGGCCTGTCGACAGGGTTGTGCAGGCACGAGGACGTGCTCACCGTGCTGCCCGGCACCCTCCCCGTCACCGAGATGGCGCGCCGCCTCGCCGACACCGACGCCGCCGTCATCATGAAGCTGGGCCGCACCTTCGCAAACGTGCGCGAAGCACTCGCCCAGGCGGGCCTGCTCGAGCGCGCCTGGTACGTCGAGCGGGCGAGCCGTGACGGTGAACGCCTCCTCCCTGTCACACAGGTCGACCCGGCGCACGTGCCGTACATGTCGCTCGTCGTCGTGCCCGGGCTCGATCGACGCGCCGACGCCGCCGGCCGCGCGTCGGGAAGCTCCAACAGTTCGAGCCGGGCCGCGATGCAGCGAGTCCCCGGCATGCTGCCGGCCGCAGCGACGTCCGAGAGGTCGGGCGAGCCCGGAACCGTGTTCGTCGTCGGGCTCGGGCCCGGCCCCGACGCCTGGCTGACGCCCGAGGCGGCTGACGTCCTGGGGCGCGTCTCGTACGTCATCGGCTATGCGCCGTACGTGGCCCGGGTCCCCACACGCGATGGCCTCGTCCGGCTCCCGAGCGGCAACACGGTCGAGGTCGATCGCGGCACCCAGGCCCTCGAACTCGCGCATGACGGGCACGACGTCGCCGTCGTCTCCGGGGGCGACGCAGGGGTGTTCGGGATGGCGTCGGCCGTCTTCGAGGCGCGCGAGCGACCCGAGAATGCCGCGCTCGCCGGGGTGCCCGTGCATGTCGTTCCCGGCGTGACGGCGGCACACGCCGCGGCCGCCCTGGCCGGCGCCGTGCTCGGAGGTGACCACGCGCTCATCTCCCTGTCCGACCGCCTCAAGCCGCGGGACGTCATCGACGCACGCCTGCGCGCCTGTGCCCGCGCCGACCTCGCGATGGCGTTCTACAACCCCCGCTCGGCGAGCCGCCCCCATCAGTTCGCCCAAGCGCTCTCCGTGCTGCGTGAGGAACTACCAGGCGATCGACCCGTCGTCGTCGCACGTCATGTCGGCCGCGAGCAGGAGGCCCTCGAGGTGACGAGCGTGGCTGCGCTCGACCCCGAGGCGATCGACATGGGTTGCCTCGTCATCGTCGGCTCCCAGGGCACCCGCACCACGGCCGACGGGCGCGTGTGGACGGCGCGATTCGTCCCGTCGAGGTGATCACGTCGGCGGTCGAAAAACCGTCGGGTCTCTATGGACACAGGAGACCCGCGGGCACGTAGCGTCAGGGGTATGAGCGACTTCACCCCCCACGCCGGCTCCTCCGAGTCGCCGTCGGTCACCTACCCCGACGGCTCGACGCTCGGTGTCGAGGTGGATGGGGCCCAGGTGCATCTCGTCGCCCGCGGCGACGTCCACGACCTCATCCGCGACACCAACCTCTCGCCCGCCGAGGCCCATCACCTCGGGGAGGCGCTCGTCGAGGCCTCCGCCGAGGCCGGGGCTCCGGAGCGGCCCCGCCGACACGACCCCGCCGAGGTCGATGCACTGCTCGATCAGTTCGCGCTGGATGAGCCCGTCTGAGCCACGCGAGTCTGCCTGAGACAGACGTCAGGCCGACGCGGGGCGCGAGTTCGGTTGCGGGCCGTCACGAACCCCGGTTAGATGCATGTGATACCGGAGCATCACCGTTCAAGGGGGAGATCGATGCGTCGAATTCTTGTCGCCGGCGCGGCTGCCGTCTGCTTGCTCGTCGAAGGCGCGGGCCCGGCGTCCGCTGCTGAACCCACGTCGGTGACTGCCGCGTCGGCCAGCGTCTCGTCTGCGGCGTCAGCACGAGCCGCAGCTGTCACCGGGGGCGTTGGGACGGCAGGCGTTGCGGCGCCCGGTGCCCAGAACGTCGCGTTCGTCGACGCGTCGACGAACCATCAGTCCATCGGGCAGCAGCCCGAGCGGCGGCGCACGCCGTCCCGCAAGAAGCGTCGCGGCGGCGGGGTCGGGCGATTCTTCGGCGGGCTCGCGTTCATGTTCATCGGGTTGCCGCTGCTCGTCGCCGCGGCGCTCGTCCTGTCCTTCATGGTGCGTCGCGGTCGCAAGCAGCGCGAGCAAGCCTTCGCGCAACAGCAGCGTCGTCCGACCCAGAACGGCCCCTACCAGGCGCAACAGGGCCCCTACCCCGGCGCGAACGGCACGAACGACGTCGACGGGCAGAACCCGACGCACCGGTACTGAGCGACGCCGGTCAGGACACCAACCGAGCAGGCCACCCGAGAGCCACCGCCGATGACGCGGTGGCTCTGGTGCGTCACGTTCGTTCGCGGCTGCAGCTGTAGAGGTGCGACTCGGCGAAGCCGTGGGCCGCGAGCGCAGGCCCGACGAGGATGACGGCGGCCTGCCGCAGCCCGGCGTCCTCGACCTGATCGGCGATGTCGGCGAGCGTGCCGCGCAGGATGAGTTCCTCGGGGCTGCTGACCTGCGAGCCCACGACAACAGGACAGTCGGTGCCGTAGTGCTCGGCCAGCTCGTGTGCCAGCCGCCGCGTGTGACGGATCGCGAGGTGGAGCACGAGCGTCGCCCCCGTCCGCGCGAAGTTCGCGAGCTCCTCACCCGCCGGCATCGGCGTCGAATCGCGCTGTGCACGCGTCAGGACGACCGACTGCGTCACCTCGGGCACCGTCAGCTCGCGTCCGACACGCGCGGCTGTGGCCGCGTAGGCCGGCACGCCCGGGCAGACGTCCCAGGCGATGCCGGCTGCGTCGAGGCGCCGGCCCTGCTCGGCCACGGCGCTGTAGACGGAAGGGTCGCCCGAGCACAGACGCGCGACGTCGTGCCCCAGCGCATCCGCGGCGACGATCGCGTCGATGATCTCGTCGAGGGTGAGGTGCTGTGTGTCGACGCGGCGCGCGCCCGGCGGGCAATGGGCGAGGACGGCGTCGTCGAGGTAGGTGCCGGCGTACAAGCACACCTGCGAACTCTCGATCAGGCGCACCGCGCGCAGCGTCAGCAGGTCGGCGGCGCCGGGGCCGGCACCGATGAAGTGAACGGTCATGTCAGATCCTTCGCGTAGCTCCACTGGACGACGGCGCGCGCCGGGCGCCAGCCGTGCAGTCGGCCGAGGGGTTCGAGGTGTTCGACGGCCAGGCGCGTGAGGTCGCCGCCATGCGTGCGCCAGGCGTCGAGGAGGATGCTCTCGCTCTCGAGCGTGACGGCGTGAGCGACGAGGCGGCCACCGGGGCGTAGAGCCGCGAGGGCCGCGTCCACAGCCTCAGCGCTCAGCCCGCCACCGAAGAAGACCGCATCGGGAGCGCTGTGACGGGCGTCGCTCGTGGCGCGAGCGGCGCCGTCACGGCAGGGGCCGCAGGCGGTGCCATCGCGGTGCTGCGCGCCGTGGACGGCTACATCGTGGACGCTCGCCTCGACGACGTCGACGCGATGATCGACTCCGAGGGCGCGGGCGTTCTCGCGGGCGCGTTCGGCGCGTACGGCATCGCGTTCGACGGCGACGGTGCGAGCATCGGGCGCGGCGAGCGCCCATTCGATGCCGACGGCCCCCGAGCCGGCGCCGAGATCCCAGAGCAGCGCGCCGCGCGTGGGGCGCAATCGCGCGAGTGCCGCAGCCCGCACGTCGCGTTTCGTGATGAGCCCGTCATTGCCGAACCACGTCTCGGCGCGGCCCGGAACCGTCCCGACGACGTCGGCCGCGCCCAGTTCGTCGGGC
This sequence comes from Dermacoccus sp. Ellin185, assembly GCF_000152185.1. Classification (NCBI taxonomy): domain Bacteria; kingdom Bacillati; phylum Actinomycetota; class Actinomycetes; order Micrococcales; family Dermacoccaceae; genus Dermacoccus; species Dermacoccus sp. Ellin185. The sequence continues at coordinate 94,534 of NZ_AEIQ01000069.1, forward strand.
ACCTTGACGCAGACGAGGACGAGGTCGGGAATCGGCTCGGCGAGGTCGCGTTCCCCGTCGGGCCACCCCTGGGCGGTGGCCTGTAGCGACCCTTCCCCGGGCCCGCCGAGGTGCCACCAGGCCGTCAGCCTCGCCTCCGGTGCTCCCGACTGCACGAGCAGCGCGGCGAGCTCGCCCGGGCCGCGCGCGTCGGAGCACAGCACGACGAGTCGCGCTCTGGGCGTGACGAATGGACGCACTCGCTCGATGCTGCGGCCCACCGTCGTCACGACGTCGACGCTCTCGGCCGCCCACCCCATCCGGGCGCGCGCGAGGGTCTCGCTCGACAGTGCGGGATGGACGCGAACGGCGCCCGCACTGAACTCGTCGATGAGCGTCGTCGCGACACCCGAGCGCAGCGGATCGCCGGAGGCGAGCACGACCACGCGCCCGAACGCGGCATCGTCCGTCTCGTGGGCGTCGGACGACGTGGCGCGCCCATGGGCATGGTCATCGGCATGGAACAGGAGCTCGCGCAGCCCGTCGCGCAACGGGCGCGGCCACGTGAGGCGCTCCTGGCCCTCCACCTGCGGCAGCAGCTCCAGGTGCCGTCGTCCGCCGACGACGACGTCAGCGTCCGTGACGAGTTGCCGAAGGTGGGCGGGCAGCAGCGCCCACCCACCGTCCTGGATGCCGACGACCTCGATCATGGGCGACACCCTATGCCCCGCCGGGGCCTCGGGCGGCGTCGGCGTCTGTCATGATGGGGCCGTCGCGCGCGAGGAATGCCGGTGCGAATCCGGCAGCGGTCCCGCCACTGTGATCCCCGACGGGGTAAGCCAGGACGTCGCCGCGACCACTGGCGTCGTCCGGCGTCGGTGCCCCCGAGCGGCAAGCGTGGTCACTTGCCAGGAGGCGAACTGATGCCCCGTTTTCCCTTCACCGCTGTCGTCGGCGCCGACGACCTGTCCACCGCCCTCGTCCTGACAGCCATCTCCCCCGCCATCGGCGGCGTTCTCGTCCGGGGTGAGAAGGGCACCGCGAAGTCCACGATCGTGCGTGGTCTCGTCGGCGTCCTGCCGCGGGTGGACGTCGTCGCTGGGTGCCGCTTCTCGTGCGACCCCGCCGACCCCGCGCCGGACTGCCCGGACGGCCCGCACCCGATCGGCGCTGACGCGGCCGTCACCGCTGAGCGACGCCCGACGCGCCTCGTCGAACTTCCTGTCGGTGCGAGCGACGACCGCGTCACCGGCTCGATGGACCTCGCGCAGGCCCTCGGCGCCGGCCGCACCGAGTTCCACCCCGGTCTGCTCGCGCAGGCGCACCGCGGGCTGCTGTACGTCGACGAGGTCAATCTGCTCGCCGACCACCTCGTCGACCTGCTGCTCGACGCCTCGGCGATGGGTCGCAACACCGTCGAACGTGACGGCATGTCGGTGACGCACCCGGCCCGCTTCGTGCTCGTCGGGACGATGAACCCCGAGGAAGGCGAACTGCGCCCCCAGCTGCTCGACCGCTTCGGGCTGTCGGTCGACGTCAATGCCTCTCGCGACCCCGACGAGCGGGCCGAGGTCGTGCGTCGTCGTCTCGCCTTCGATGCCGACCCGGACGCGTTCTCTGCCCGCTACGCGGCAGCCGAGACCGAGATCGGGGCACGCATCGTCCGGGCGCAGGAGGCCCTCGACGGCGTCGACCTGAGCGCGTGGGCGCTACGCACCATCGCCCGTGTGTGTGCCGGATTCGACGTCGACGGCATGCGCGCCGACATCGTCATCGCCCGCGCGGCGCTCGCCCACGCGGCGTGGTGCGAGCGCGATCGCGTGACGCGTGACGACATCCGCGTCGCCGCCCGGTTCGCGCTGTCGCACCGTCGCCGACGCGGGCCGTTCGACCCGCCCGGCCTCGACGAGGAGCTGCTCGACCGGCTGCTCGACGAAGAACCCGAACCGCCGACCGACCCCGAAGGCCCCGACGATCCGCAGCCCCCGTCGGGTGGTTCGGACGACGACCCGAACGGCGAACCGGGTGACGGTGACGACGCGCCTGACAACGACGACGACGCGCCGGGCAACGATGACGCCGGGCCTCCGCCGGCTGGCTCGCAGCAGCCACCGGCATCGAGCGATCGGGCGACTGAGTCCTCGTCGGATTCGGTTGATCCGCAGCACGATTCGCCGTCCGATGCGGAGGAGTCCTCCCAGGAGCAGCCGTCCTCCGAGCAGCGAACCGGCGCAGCCGCCGCCGTCGGCACGGCTTCGGCGGGCACGCCGTACCGTCCGCGCCGTTTCGAGGTGCGCGGTGTCGGTCGCGGTGAGGCCGGTCGGCGCAGCGCGGCCGAGACGACGCGCGGACGCGTCATCGGTGTCTCCCCGACGACGACCGGCCGCGTCCACGTCACGGCCACCATCACGAGCGCAGCGTCGCGTCGCACCGCGGGGACGCGGGGCCGCCTCGACATCGCGGCGCACGACGTCCGTCACGCCCGGCTGCGGGGGCGCGAGTCGAATCTCGTGCTGTTCTGCGTCGACGCCTCCGGTTCGATGGCAGCGCGCAAACGCATGGACGAGGTGAAGACGGCTGTACTGTCGCTGCTGCTCGATGCGTACGAGCGTCGCGACAAGGTCGGGCTGGTCGCGTTCAACGGCGCCGACGCGCACGTCCTGCTCGCCCCGACGTCGTCCGTCGATCGGGCGGCCGCGGCACTGACACAGCTACCGCACGGCGGACGCACGCCCCTCGCGGAAGGGCTCACGCTGGCCGCGAGCACCCTCGAACGTGAACGCCGCCGCGACCCGCGCCGTCGCGCGCTCGTCGTCGTCGTCACCGACGGGCGCGCCACGAGCGGGCCCGATGCCCTCGCTTGCGCCCAGCGCACCGCGTCGGCGTGGCCGGGCCTCGGCGTCGACACCGTCGTCGTCGACTGCGAGAGCGGACGCTTCCGCATGCGCCTAGCCGCCGACCTCGCCCACCGCATGGGCGCGACGCACGTGCCCCTCGAGAACGTCTCCGCCTCGGGCCTCGTCGACGCCGTCGCCGCCGCTCGCGCGCCGCACGGAAAGGCCGCCTGATGCCCCAGGGAGAAACGACCGTCACCCCGGACGACGGCCTGACGACGCGTCAGCGCCGCAACCGACCCGTCGTCGCCATCCACTACGGCGCGGGCAAGGGCAAGTCGACAGCGGCGTTCGGGCTGGCACTGCGCGGCTGGAACCAGGGGTGGTCGATCGGCGTGTTCCAATTCGTCAAGTCCGCGAAGTGGAAGATCGGCGAGCAGGAGGCGCTCATGGCGCTCGGCGAGGTGCATGAGCGCACCGGCCGGGGCGGGCCCGTCGAGTGGCACAAGATGGGTTCGGGCTGGTCGTGGTCGCGCAAGGGCGGCACCGAGGCCGACCACGCCGCGGACGCGCTCGAGGGCTGGCGCGAGATCAAGCGTCGCCTCGCGGCGGAGACGCACCAGATGTACGTGCTCGACGAGTTCACCTACCCGATCAAGTGGGGCTGGATCGACGGCGAGGAGGTCGCGCGCACCCTGGCGGAGCGACCCGGCAATCAGCACGTCATCATCACCGGGCGCGACCCGCACCCGGCGCTGCTCGAGGTGGCCGACATCGCCACCGAGATGACGAAGGTCAAACACCCCTTCGACACCGGCCAGAAGGGCCAGCGAGGTATCGAATGGTGACGCGACTGCCGCGCGTCGTGCTCGCCGCGCCGGCGTCCGGGCAGGGCAAGACGACGGTGAGCGTCGGCGTCATGGCCGCCCTCGCCGCGCGCGGCCTGCAGGTGGCGCCCGCGAAGGTCGGCCCCGACTTCATCGACCCCGGCTACCACGCGCTCGCGACAGGACGCGTCGGGCGCAACCTCGACCCGTGGCTCGTCGGCCCCGAACGCGTCGCACCGATGCTCGTGCACGGCGCGATGACGCCGGCGCCCGCCGACGTCGCCGTCATCGAGGGCGTCATGGGGCTGTTCGACGGGCGCCTCGGCACGGAGGGGTTCGCCTCGAGCGCGCACGTCGCGACGCTGACGCACTCCCCCGTCGTCCTCGTCGTCGACATCAGCTCGTCGTCGCGTTCGGTCGCCGCGAGCATCCACGGGTTGCGCACGTTCGACCCGCAGCTCGACGTCGCGGGCGTCGTGCTCAACAAGGCCGGCTCCGAACGTCACGCAGGCGAGGTGCGGCGCGCGTGCGAACGCATCGGCGTGCCGGTGCTCGGTGTGCTGCCGCGTGACGCGGGGGTGAGCGTCCCGTCACGGCATCTGGGACTCGTCCCGGCCGACGAACGGGACGCCGCACGCGCGACACTCGACCGACTGGCCGAACGCACCGCCGCTCACATCGACCTTGATGCGCTGCTCGAGATCGCCTCGGGCGCACCCGATCTCGCTGACGAACCGTGGTCGCCCGCACCCATGTCTGCGGCGCCGACGACGGCCGGGCGGGACGCCCCCGTCGTCGCCGTCGCTGGGGGTCGTGCCTTCACGTTCCGTTACGCCGAGACGCTCGAGATGATGCGCGCGCGAGGTCTCGAACCCGTCGTGTTCGACCCCGTCCGTGATCGCGAACTGCCCGCCGGCACCCGCGCGCTCTACCTCGGCGGCGGCTTCCCCGAAGTGCACGCGCGCTCGTTGGCGGCCAACACGAGCCTGCTGGTCCAGCTGCGGGACGCCGTGACGTCGGGGCTGCCGACCGTGGCCGAGTGCGCCGGGATGCTCTATCTCCTCGAGGCCGTCGACGGTCACCGCTTCTCCGGGGTACTGCCCGCGACGGCGGCGATGTCACCACGGCTGACGCTGGGCTACCGCGAGGCCGAGGCACCCGTCGACACGCTTCTCGCCGACGCGGGCACGCGGGTGCGCGGCCATGAGTTCCACCGCACGTTGACGACGCCGGCCGCCGATGACGGCGAAGGTGGGGGCCACGCGGCCTGGCTGCTCGACGCGGGTGCCGACGGCTTCTCCGCCGCCCACGGCTCCGGCAGCGAGCCCACCGTCCACGCCTCGTACCTGCACACGCACTGGGCGGGGTACCCCGAGTTGGCCGACCGTTTCGCCGCCGCCACGCATCGCGCGGCGGGCCTGGGCCTCGTCGCGACGACGCTGCTGAGCCTGCCCCGCCCGAGTGTCGACGCGCGAGCGGGCGCGGCGCTGCCGGGCGCTGCGACGCCCGGCGACGAGCATCACGGCGACGCCGAGCTCGGTGACGGGCTCGTCGACTTCGCCGTCAACGTCCGCGCGAGCACGCCCCCGCCGAACCTGAGGCACGCCCTGCGCGG
>NZ_AEIQ01000068.1:0-546 GCF_000152185.1 Dermacoccus sp. Ellin185
CGTGGTCGGAAAAACTGCACGATGTCTCTGAAGAAGTGCATCGCGCCCTGCAAAAACTGCAGCAGATTGAAGAAGAAACCGGCCTGACCATCGAGCAGGTTAAAGATATCAACCGTCGTATGTCCATCGGTGAAGCGAAAGCCCGCCGTGCGAAGAAAGAGATGGTTGAAGCGAACTTACGTCTGGTTATTTCTATCGCTAAGAAATACACCAACCGTGGCTTGCAGTTCCTTGACCTGATTCAGGAAGGCAACATCGGTCTGATGAAAGCGGTTGATAAATTCGAATACCGCCGTGGTTACAAGTTCTCCACCTACGCAACCTGGTGGATCCGTCAGGCGATCACCCGCTCTATCGCGGATCAGGCGCGCACCATCCGTATTCCGGTGCATATGATTGAGACCATCAACAAGCTCAACCGTATTTCTCGCCAGATGCTGCAAGAGATGGGCCGTGAACCGACGCCGGAAGAACTGGCTGAACGTATGCTGATGCCGGAAGACAAGATCCGCAAAGTGCTGAAGATCGCCAAAGAGCCAATCTCCA
>NZ_AEIQ01000067.1:0-10078 GCF_000152185.1 Dermacoccus sp. Ellin185
GTCGGCGGGCGTGCCGCCGCCGATCGTGCCGGGGGCGTCGGAAGGCGCGCCGAGAGCGTCGGCGGGTGTGCCGGGCGCCCCGGAAGGTACATCGGTGGATGACTGATGGGGCATGACGGCCGCCTGTCGACGAGGGAGAAAGAAGTGGCGCTCTTGGCGAATGTTCGCCAATGACGTCATTCTGCCAAACCGTGAGCGAACGGGTGCCCGTGGTCGTGCCATAGTGGGTCGTGCCGGCCCGTCCGGTGCGCGAAGGAGCGTGTCACCACCTCCCCCCGATGGTTCGACCCACTTCGCGCCAGGTGCGCGCCGCCCCGGGAGCATTTCCTCCCCCTGGGTTCCCGGGGCCGCGCGCGCCGCCTCCTCGCCGGTAGGGTTGCAGCCATGAAGGCTTTGGTCGTCGGAACGGGCGCGCGCGAGCACGCCATCGTCAAGGGTCTCGCAGCGGATCCGCAGGTCGACGTCATCGTCGCCGCCCCCGGAAATCCAGGCATGGCCGCCGACGCCCAGGTGCGTGACGTCGACATCCTCGACGGTGACGCCGTCGCCGAACTCGCGCAGGAGATCGGGGCCGACCTCGTCGTCATCGGGCCCGAGGCGCCGCTCGTCGCCGGGGTGGCGGACGCGGTGCGCGCAGCCGGAATCGACACGTTCGGCCCGTCCGCCGAAGCCGCCCGACTCGAGGGGTCGAAAGCGTTCGCGAAGGACGTCATGGCCGCCGCCGACGTCCCGACCGCCGGCGCGCACGCGTGCACGAACATGACGCAGGTCGTCGAGGCCCTCGATGCGACCGGCGCCCCGTACGTCGTCAAGGACGACGGGCTCGCGGCCGGCAAGGGTGTCGTCGTGACGAACGACCGCCACGAGGCGCTCGCGCACGCCCGGGCCTGTCTCGACGCCGGGTCGAGCCTCGTCATCGAAGAATTTCTCGACGGCCCCGAGGTGTCGCTGTTCTGCATCAGCGACGGTGCGACGGTCGTTCCGCTCGAGCCGGCGCAGGATTTCAAGCGCGCCCATGATGACGATGCGGGCCCGAACACCGGTGGCATGGGCGCGTATTCGCCGCTCGACTGGGCGCCGGCGGGGCTCGTCGACGATGTCGTGAAGCGAGTCGCGCAGCCGACGATCGTCGAGATGGCGCGCCGCGGCACGCCGTTCGCGGGCGTGCTGTACGTCGGGCTGGCGCTGACGTCGAAGGGCCCCAAGGTCGTCGAGTTCAACGCGCGCTTCGGCGACCCGGAGACGCAGGTCGTCCTCGCGCGTCTGCGCACGCCGCTCGGCGGTCTGCTGCGCGCTGCCGCACGGGGTGAGCTCGCTGACTTCGGGCCGCTCGAATGGAGCGATGACGCCGCCGTCACCGTCGTCGTCGCGAGCGAGGGTTACCCCGCAAAGCCGGTGACGGGTGCGCGCATCGACGGCCTCGACGAGGTGAACGGTGACGGCACCGCGGCGGGTGACGGTGCGTACGTCCTGCATGCGGGGACGAATCTCGGCAGCGGCGGCGGAATCGTCTCGTCCGGTGGGCGCGTGCTGTCGGTCGTCGGGCGGGGTGCGGATCTCGCCGCCGCCCGTGAGGTGGCGTACGCGGGCGTCGAGCGCATCACGTTGCCCGGCAGTCATCACCGCACCGACATCGCGCTCAAGGCACTCGAGGGTGAGATCACCGTCGAAGGAGAGAAGGCATGAGCGAGACACTCGAACTTCCTGGGTACGCGCACGTCTACTCCGGCAAGGTGCGCGACCTGTACGCGCCGCTCGACGCCGACGGCAAGCCTCGCGACGACCAGGTGCTGCTCGTCGCGAGTGACCGCATCTCGGCGTTCGACTTCATCCTCTCGACACCGATCCCCGACAAGGGCAAGGTGCTGACGCAGCTGTCGCTGTGGTGGTTCGAGCAGATGGCCGACCTCGTGCCCAACCACGTCGTCTCGACGGACGTGCCCGACGCCGTCGCCGGCCGTGCGGTGCTCGTCGAACGGCTCGACATGGTGCCGCTCGAAGCCATCGCCCGCGCGTACCTGACGGGTGGCGGGCTCGCCGAGTACCGCGCCACGGGTGCGGTGTGTGGGGTGGCCCTGCCGGACGGCTTGGTCGATGCCTCGAAGCTCGAGACGCCGATCTTCACGCCGACGTCGAAGGCCGAGATCGGGGATCACGACGAGTCGATGACGTTCGACGAGGCCGTCATGCTCGTCGGGCGGGAGCGCGCGGATGAGATGCGTGACCTCACCGTTCGAATCCTCGGGCGCGGCAACGAGATCGCTGCCGAGCGCGGCATCCTCATCGCCGACACGAAGGTCGAGTTCGGCGTGCGCGCCGACGGCACCCTCGTGCTCGCCGACGAGCTGCTGACGCCCGACTCGTCACGCTTCTGGCCGGCCGCGTCGTGGCAGCCGGGGCGCGCACAGGATTCGTACGACAAGCAGTTCGTGCGCGACTGGCTGACGTCCCCGGCCTCTGGTTGGGACAAGTCGTCGGGCGAGCAGCCGCCGGCATTGCCCGACGACATCGTCGCCGCCACGCGCGCCAAGTACATCGAGGCCTACGAAGCACTGACGGGCCGCACGTTCGCGTGACGGGTCGCAGTGCGGCGGGCGAGCCCGAGGTTCAGCGACCGGCCCACGGCATCAGTATCGGTGTCGACCTGGCTGCCGCCCCGGTCAACACCGCTGCGGTGGAGTTGGCTTGGGAGGGGGACCGCGCGACGATCGTCGACGTCTGGGGCGAGGGTCGTGAGTGCGTCAGCGACGCGGTGCTCGTCAGCCTCCTCGATCGCAGTGACGCCAAGATCGGCGTCGACTGCCCGTTCGGCTGGCCTCAGGAGTTCGTCGAACTCGTGCGTGATCAGGGTAGTGGGGAACCGGGAGGATCCGAGGTGCGGGAAGCGTCCTACGCGACGCCGGACGAACGCCAGCGCTTGGTCTATCGGGCGACGGATCTCGACGTGATCGAGGTGACGAAGCGCCACGGCTCGAGCGCTGATCCGGCGCGGCCGGCCGTCAGGCCGCTCAGTGTCTCGGCCGATCGCATCGCCCACGTGTGCGCACCGTGACGCGGCCCGTCAAGAGGGCTGGATCCACCTGCCGCTGCGCACGACGTGAGCGGGAATGGGGCGTTGTCGGTGGCGCCGCCTAGACTCAGGGTGCTGGACACACCGCCTCTCACAGGGAGAACCCATGGGCCACGTCGTCGTCGACGTCATGCTGAAGTCCGAGATCCTCGACCCGCAGGGTCAGGCCGTCGCCGGTGCGCTGCCGCGCCTCGGTTTCGAGCAGTTCACCGACGTGCGTCAGGGCAAGCGTTTCGTCCTCACCGTCGACGGTGATGTGACGGACGCGCACCTCGCTGCGGCGCGTGAGGCGGCCGACAAGCTGCTGAGCAACCCCGTGATCGAGGACGTCGTCAGCGTGCACGACCTGAAGGACGAGCAGTGAAGATCGGCGTCATCACCTTCCCCGGTTCGCTCGACGATCACGACGCGAAGCGCGCCGTTCGCCTCGCCGGGGGAGACCCCGTCGACCTGTGGCACGGTGACGCCGACCTCAAGGGCGTCGACGCCGTCGTCGTGCCGGGCGGTTTCAGCTACGGCGACTACCTGCGCTGCGGCGCCATCGCGCGGTTCGCGCCTGTCATGGACGAGCTGATCCCTGCGGCGCAGGGCGGCATGCCCGTGCTCGGCATCTGCAACGGCTTCCAGATCCTGTGCGAATCGCATCTGTTGCCCGGCGCGCTCATCCGCAACGACCACCAGAAGTTCCTGTGCAAGGACCAGGTGCTGCGTGTCGAGAACACCTCCACCGCGTGGACGAACGCTTTCACCGCCGATCAGGAGATCACCATCGCGCTGAAGAACGGGGAGGGCTGCTTCGTCGCCGACGACGCGACGCTCGACCGCCTCGAGGGCGAGGGCCAGGTCGTCTTTCGCTACCTGCAGGGCAACCCGAACGGCTCGTACCGCGACATCGCAGGCGTCACGAACGAACGCGGCAACGTCGTCGGCCTCATGCCGCACCCCGAGCACTGCGTCGAGGAGGGCTTCGGCCCCTCGACCGACGGGCTCGCCTTCTTCACGTCCGCCATCACGGCGCTCGCGAGCGTCTGAGGAGACAGCACTGATGACTGAGATGAACACGAGCCCGGAGCCGGGCCAGCTCGCCGCTGCCGAAGAGGGCTTCAGCGCCGACAGCCAGATCATCGCCGCGCCGAAGACGGACGGCCTCGACACGGTGAGCAAGGCCGAGGCGACGCCCGACGTCGAGCAGCCGTGGGCCGAACTCGGCCTCAAGGACGACGAGTACGCGCGCATCCGCGAGATCCTCGGGCGCCGCCCGACGAGCGCCGAACTCGCGATGTACTCCGTCATGTGGAGCGAGCACTGCTCGTACAAGTCGTCGAAGACGCACCTGCGCCGCTTCGGCGACCTGCCGAGCGAGACGCCGCGCGGCAAGCAGCTCGCCGGCATCGGCGAGAACGCCGGCGTCATCGACATCGGTCAGGGCTGGGCCGTCACCTTCAAGGTCGAGAGCCACAACCACCCGAGCTACATCGAGCCCTACCAGGGCGCCGCGACCGGCGTCGGCGGCATCGTCCGCGACATCATGGCGATGGGCGCGCGCCCGATCGCCGTCATGGATCCGCTGCGCTTCGGCGCGCTCGACCACCCCGACACCGCGCGTGTCCTGCCCGGCGTCGTCGCCGGCATCGGCGGCTACGGCAACTGCCTCGGCCTGCCGAACATCGGTGGCGAGGTCGTGTTCGACGACTGCTACCAGGGCAACCCGCTCGTCAACGCGCTGTGCGTCGGCAAGCTGCGCCACGAGGATCTGCACCTCGCCAAGGCCGCAGGCCAGGGCAACAAGGTCGTGCTGTTCGGCGCCAAGACGGGTGGCGACGGCATCGGCGGCGTCTCCGTGCTCGCCTCCGAGACGTTCGACTCCGAAGGGCCGACGAAGCGACCCGCCGTCCAGGTCGGCGACCCCTTCGCCGAGAAGGTGCTCATCGAGTGCTGCCTCGACCTGTACGCCGCGGGCGTCGTCGAGGGCATCCAGGATCTCGGGGGTGCCGGATTGTCCTGCGCGACATCCGAACTCGCCTCCGCCGGTGACGGCGGCATGCACATCGAACTCGACCGCGTGCCGCTGCGCGACAGCTCGCTGCGGGCCGAGGAGATCCTCATGTCCGAGTCGCAGGAGCGCATGATGGCCGTCGTCGCGCCAGACAAGCTCGACGCGTTCATGGCGATCGCCGAGAAGTGGGACGTCGAGGCCGTCGTCCTCGGCGAGGTCACCGACGGCGAGAACCTCGTCATCACCTGGCATGGCGACGTCGTCGTCGACGTGCCGCCGCGCTCCGTCGCGCACGACGGGCCGGTCTACGAGCGCCCCCTCGCGCGACCCGAGTACCTCGACGCGATGCAGGACGACGTGTCGTCGCTGCTGCGCCGACCGGCGTCGGGCCACGAGCTGCGCGCGCAGCTGTTGCAGGTGCTGGGTTCGCCGAACATCGCCGACAAGTCGTGGATCACCGACCAGTACGACCGCTACGTCATGGGCAACACGGCGCTCGCCATGCCTGACGACGCCGGCGTCGTGCGCGTCGACGAGGGCACCGGGCTCGGCGTCGCGCTCTCGACGGACTGCAACGGCCGTTTCGCGAAGCTCGACCCGTTCATCGGCGCGCAGCACGCCGTCGCGGAGGCGTACCGCAACGTCGCGGCCGCCGGCGCGACGCCGCTCGCCGTCTCCGACTGCCTCAACTTCGGCTCGCCCGAGGATGCGGGCGTCATGTGGCAGTTCAGCCAGGCCGTCGACGGCATCATCGAGGCGTGCCGCGCGTTCGGCACTCCCGTGACGGGCGGCAACGTGTCGTTCTACAACCAGACGGGTGACGTCGCGATCCACCCGACGCCCGTCGTCGCCGTCCTCGGCGTGCTCGACGACGTCAGCAAGCGCACGCCGTCGGCGTGGAAGGATGCGGGCCTCGCGCTCTACGTGCTCGGCGAGACGCGGGACGAGCTCGACGGCTCCGAATGGGCCGGCGTCGTGCACAGCCACCTCGGGGGCCTGCCGCCGATGGTGCACCTCGAGAACGAGAAGGCGCTCGCGTCGGTGCTCATCGACGGTGCCCGTGACGGCCTGCTCGCCGCGGCTCACGACCTGTCGTCCGGCGGTCTCGCGGTCGCGTTGGCCGAAGGCGTCATGCGTCATGGTGTCGGTGCGTCGGTGTCGTTCACCGACAACGCGTTCGTGTCGCTGTTCTCCGAGTCGGCCGCTCGCGCCCTCGTCGCGGTGGCACCGGAGCACGTCGAGGCGGTCGAGGCGCTCGCGTCGAAGGCCGGTGTAGCCGCAGCGAAGATCGGCGAGACGGGTGGCGGCGCGCTCGCCGTCGGCGACCTGTTCTCGATCCCGGTCGCCGAGCTCTCCGAGACGCACCAGGTGCCGCTGCGAAAGATCTTCGGCTGACGGCCTGCGCATCGCTGACGGTTGGTGCGCGGTCGTTCGAGAGGCCCATTCCTGGAATCAGGAATGGGCCTCTCGGCGTGTTCACGAGGTGCGGGTCCGGGCGGTGCCCCATCTCGGCTCGGCTGCTCGGATTGGGGCTGCAACTCTGCCATGCGGGATTGCGGCTCTCAACCGGCGAGTCGGGGTCCGAAACTCGGCCATGCGGGATTGCGGCCCTCACGGGTTGGGCGTGCGACGGCGGTGACGCGGCTGGCAGCGCGGGCACCAGAACAGGTTGCGGCCCGCGAACTCCTCGATTGCCACGGGCGTGCCGCAGACGAGGCACGGTTGCCCCGCGCGTCGATAGACGTAGACCTCGCCGCCGTGCTTGTCGACGCGCGGATCACGCCCCATGATCTCGGGCGAGTGTTCGTCGCGGACGGTGTCGATGCGGCCGTCGCGTACCCCGAGCGGCATGAGCGCGACGAGGTCCGCCCAGATCGCGTCGAACTCGGTGCGGCGCAAGAACTTCCCCGGCATCTTCGGGTCGAGGCCGTGGCGGAAGAGCACCTCGGCTCGGTAGATGTTGCCGACGCCGTTGAACACCTTCTGGTCCATGAGCAGCGCAGCGATCGGCGTCGACGTGTGGCGGATCCGCACCCACGCGACGTCAGGGTCGGCGTCCACGCGCAACGGGTCGGGCCCGAGCTTGCCGACGATCGCCGCCACCTCGTCCGGCGTCTTGAGCGCGCAGACGTTGGGGCCACGCAGATCCATGACCACACTGCCGCGCGCATCACCGTCGTCGGACGATGCTCCGAGACGCCACCGGATGGCGCCGGTGATCGGCGCCTCGACGGGCTCGACACCGTACGTCCAGAAGAACTTTCCGAGCAGACCGAGGTGGATGTTGACGCGCTCGTCGAGCCCTTCGAACGCGACGAGCATGTGCTTGCCGTAGGCCTCGGCGTGATCGAAGGCACGGCCGTCGATGCGCGTGGAGCTTTCGGCGAATCGGCCCTGGGGAGAGGAAGACTTGATGATTCGCCCAGCGAAGTTGTCGTTCATCATCCCCGCGATGCGGTGCGTGACGTGGCCCTCGGGCATCGTTCTCCTTCGTCGTGGCGGTGCAGCCGATCGTGTCACGCTCGCAGCGTCAGCGCACTCGCCACGCACCGAGCTGCGGCGGGACGGGGGAGCGTGCCGCGTCGTTGTCGGTGAAAGGGGCGGCCGCCCGCAACATCCGTGCCAGCTCGGCGCCGCGCCGGACGCCCGTCGGCAGGGGCGCACGAGCGGCGGCGCGGGTGACGGCGTCGAGGTCGAGGGCGCTGGAGTCGGCCGACGCGGCCAGCACGACGTTGCCGAAGCGCTTGCCCTTGAGCACCTCGTGCGCCCCGACGATGACGGCGTGTGGCAGCACGGCGGTGAACGTCGCGGCGGCGCGTGAGGTCCACGCGAACCTTGGCTCGTCGGCGAGATTGGCGATGAACACGCCACCCGGCTTGAGCACACGCGCGACGTCGGCCGCGAACGTCGGGCTGACGAGCTCGGCCGGCACGCGTCCGTCGGCGAATGCGTCGAGGACGATGACGTCGGCCGAGTCGTCCTTGAGAGCTACGACGCCCGAGGCGCCGTCAGCCGGCCGTACCCGGATGCGATGCGCGCGGGGCAGCGGCAGTTCGCGACGGACGGCGTCGGTGAGGCGGACGTCGGGCTCGAGGACGATCTGCGGCGAACCGGGGCGGGTCGCCTCGACGTAGCGTGCCAACGTCAGCCCTGCGCCGCCGACGTGCGTGACGCCGAGCAGGGACGGCGCGGGCGGCGTCAGCGCGTCGAGCACGAGCGCGAAGTGCTGGATGTACTCGAACTCCAGCAGCGTCGGATCGTCCGGGTGGACGTGCGACTGCGGGTGCCCGTCGCGCATGACGGTGACGCCGCCGCGCTCGTCGGTGATGAACTCGAAGGGGTCGCCGGCGGCGGTCTCAGGGGCAGTCGTGGGGATACGTCGGCGAGCCATGCGACCAATGTAGGCGGTGCGAATGTGGACGAAGATCGCCGATGGGGGCAGGAATCGCGAAGGTGGGCGGGATTCGCGAAGGTGGACAGGAATCGCCGATGTGTCCGTGGTTTGCCGATGGGAACGAGAATCGCGGAAGGGGAGGGCGCCCCTAGGATGGGGCGCATGCCACCTCGTCGCCGCATCGCGCCAGAAGCGGGTCGCGCCGCCGTCCTCGCCTGGGCCGCGAACCCCGCCGACACGGCACGACCCACCACCGCCCTCGCCGTGCGCTACACGCTCGAAGAGCTTGGCATCCAGGTGCCCGGCCGCACCGTCGAGGTGCGCGTGCCGCCGTTCGGCGCCGTCCAGTGCATCGAGGGCCCGGTCCACACGCGCGGCACGCCCCCGAACGTCATCGAGACCGACGCCGTCACCTGGCTCGAACTCGCCACCGGCCGCCTGACGTGGGACGCCGCCCGCGCCGAGGGGCGCCTGCGCACGTCGGGGCAGCGCGCCGACGTCTCGGCCCAACTGCCGCTCGTCCCAGCCTGACGGGACTCGCAACGGTGCCGGGCTGGCCAGCAGCGCCGGCCGCGGAGGTGGCCGCGGCCCCGCCCCGCCCGGGAGGCAAACGGAGCCTGGAGGATGGCGGGTAACTCACAGGTCGGCGGGCAGTTCCCTGCCGACGTGTGAGCTACTCGCCATCTTGCCGTCAGGGGAGCGTGTGCGGACCCGCGCGATGTGCGCGCAGGGTGCCGAAGGGCTCGGTCAGGCGGCCGAGGACGGCGATGGCCGCCCACCTTCGAGGTGAGCGGCCATCGTCAGGAGCCGGGTCGATCAGCGCTGGGAGGGGTTCCAGTGGCGGAACATCGCGGCCTTGGCGGCGTCCACGCTCGTGAACCACACCTCGGCCTCGGTCTGCTCGTAGCTCGGGCTCTCGTGCGTGTGGAACAGCATCGTGTCCGCGTTGCCCTTGATCGTGTACGCCGGCGACGGCGCCGAACCATCCTCGTTCGGCTCGGCCGAGCCGGGGCCGAAGGGACCGTCAGCCACCTCGGCAGCCGAGACCTCAGCCGCCGTGGGAGCAGCCTGCAACGGCGAACCGGAGCCCTGCGGCGACTGCCCCGACTCGCTCGCTGAAGCCGTGTCGTGAGCCAGCTCGTCGGACGTGAAGTCCTGCAGTGGCTGAGCGGCGTCGTCGGTGCGTACGTCGGCCTCGACCGCCGTCTGCGAGGCGCTCGCGGCATCCTCGGACGCCAGCGGCTGCGCCAGCGTCGTCGTGGCGGCGTTCGACGCAGCGCCCGTCGTCGACGTGGACGGGTCGGCGACGGGCTCGCTCACACCGACACCGGCCGACTCCGCAGGCGCTGCGGCCGCGTCGGTCGTCGCCGGAGCGAACTGGTCAAGCTGGTCCAGCGGCAGCGGCTCGGTGCCCCAGTCGTCGCCGCCCGAGGGCTTCGGCGCAGCAGGGGTCGTGGCGGGTGCCGACGCGGGGGCGTCCTGCGCTCCCGAGCCCGCGTGCTTGGACTGCGTCTGCGTCGCGGTCGAGTCGGCTTCCGCGGAACGGTCCGACGCGTCGGTCGCCGTGTCGTCCGACGAGCGGCCCGACGCCATCGCGGCAGCAGCGGCCGCCCCTCCC
>NZ_AEIQ01000066.1:0-12986 GCF_000152185.1 Dermacoccus sp. Ellin185
GGGGTCGCCGGCCCGCGCCGGATCGACGCGGGCATGGCCGCCCTGCGCCCCGTTCCAACCGGTGCGATCGCGCCACCCACCGGGGCGTCCCTGGCCCTGACGACCCTGCTGCGGCGCAGCGGAGCGCGCTCCTCCCGAGGCGGGATCGCCCCACGCGTTCTGGCCGGACGCATCCTGCGTCGCACCACGCGAACCACCATCATGGCCCGGGCTGCCCTGGCGGCGAGCGTCAACACCCTCGCCACGGTGAGAGCCTGCTGGCACGTTCACACGCCCGTCAGCCGCCCCACCGGCGGACGACGAAGGATCGATCGACGCGCTGAACTGCGCCATCTCGTCGAACTGCGACCTGTCGTCGGGCGGCGCGTCATGCGGCGCGGGCTCGTCACCCCACGACCCGCCATCCGATGAGCCAGGCTGCCCGCCATCCCCCTGGGGTCGGGACGAACCCTGCGCCCCCGAGGGGACAGCGTTCGGCGACGACCATCCCCGCGCAGACTGCTGCGCGTTCGGCCCCTCACCCGCGGGCGACGCGTTCGGCGACGACCACGTCTGGCGCGCCTGGGCAGCGTTGGCCGCCCCCTGATGACCCCCGCCCTGACCCGACGGCGCCGCGGCACCGGCCGTCATGGCGCGGGCTTCGACGGCGACGTCGACGCCGATCGCCTCGATGAGCGCCTGACGCACGACCTCCATGTGCTGCCCGCGACTCATCGTGCCGGCGAGGCCCTCGCTCGTCGCGCCCAGGATCAACCGGCGCCCGTTGAACTCGGCCACCTGAGCGTTCTGACTGAGCAGCGTCCACGTGACGCGCTTGATGCGGAAGATGCGGTCGAGCACGTCGGGCCACGCCCGACGGATGTCGTCCGTGCTCATGCCTCCGCGCGCCGGCTGACCGCTCTCACGCTCGCCGGAACCCTGCTGCGGCGACGACGCGCCGCCGGACTGCTGCGTCGCATCGAAATCACGCTGCGCGCGCTCTCGCTCGGCCTCGCTCACGCCTCCCGTGACGCTCTGCGGCTGCTCGACCCGCGCGTCGTCGCGCGCGGCCGCAGCGGCCCGCTGACCCTGCTCGGGTGCGGCCTCGCCGTGACCTGCCGGGCGAGAGGCACCCGACTGACCCGCGCGACCATCCCCGCCCTCAACGCCGGCGGTGTCAGCACGACCACCCCCCGCCCCGGCACCCGGCGCGCGAGACAGATCGTCACCGGTCGACGAGTTCTCCTGCGCTGCACCGGCATTCGGGCTCTGCCATCTCGGTGTCGTTGCCGGCTGAGGAGCGCCCGCCGCCCCTGTCACACCCGCCGTCGCCGATGCGGCGTCCTCGGCGGAACCGCCCGAGCGTCCTGCCCCGTCAGCACTCGCACCCACCCCAGAGGCCGCGCCGGCGCTCGCGCCGACCCCGCCCTGCGTCGGCGCCGACGCACCGGCGGGAGGCATCGCCGGCGCATGTGGCACCGGCCCCGCGGCAGCACGAGGCGGCAGTTCGCCCATGTCTAGGCGACGTTCCATCCGGTCGAGTCGCGCCGCATACCCGTCGAGACCCGCGATGCCGGGCAGCAGCACGCGCGCGCACATGAGTTCGAGCTGCAGGCGCGGCGACGTCGCGCCCGTCATCTCCGTCAGGCCGGCATTGATGACGTCCGCCGCGCGCGACAGCGCCCCAGCACCGAACGAGGCCGCCTGCGAGCGCATGCGCTCCAGCTGGTCCTCCGGCACCGAGCGCAGCACGGCGCCCGCACCCTCGGCCACGGCCGCGACGACGATGAGGTCGCGTAGACGCTCGAGCAGATCCTCGACGAACCGTCGCGGGTCGGCGCCCGATTCGACGACGCGGTCGATCTGCCGGAAGACCGCCGCCGAGTCACCGGCCGCGAACGCCTCGATGATGCCGTCGAGCAGTTCGTCATCGGTGAAGCCGAGCAGGCTCGCGGCGCCGGCGTACGTCAGCCCCTCGGGCCCCGACCCGGCGATGAGCTGGTCGAGCACCGACAGCGAGTCACGCACCGAACCCCCACCCGCGCGCGTGACGAACGACAGCACGCCCGGCTCGTACGCGACGCCCTCGGCGTCGAGCAGCGTCTCCATGTAGTCGCTCAGCTTCTTCGGCGGCACGAGGCGGAACGGGTAGTGGTGCGTGCGCGAGCGGATCGTGCCGATGACCTTCTCCGGTTCTGTCGTCGCGAACACGAACTTCACGTGCTCCGGCGGCTCCTCGACGATCTTGAGCAGCGCGTTGAAGCCCTGCGGCGTCACCATGTGCGCCTCGTCGATGATGTAGATCTTGTAGCGGCTGCTCGCCGGGCCGAACGACGCGCGCTCACGCAAGTCACGCGCGTCGTCGACACCACCGTGCGAGGCCGCGTCGATCTCGATGACGTCGACGCTGCCGGCACCGCCACGAGCGAGCGCCACGCACGAGTCGCACACCCCGCACGGCGTCGGCGTCGGGCCCTGCTCGCAGTTGAGGCAACGCGCGAGGATGCGCGCCGACGTCGTCTTGCCACACCCGCGCGGACCACTGAACAGGTACGCGTGATTGACGCGCCCCGTCCGCAGCGCCTGCATGAGGGGTTCGGTGACGTGCTCTTGGCCGATGACGTCGGCGAACGTCTCGGGGCGGTAGCGGCGGTACAGGGCCGTTGTCATGCGAGCAACACTAGTGGCGCGCACCGACAACCCCGAGATTCCGCGGAGAACGCCCTACGAACAGGCCGATCACGCCTCGTCCGACCACCCGTCCAGGGCCGCCCGGAGCGCCGACCACCCCACGATTACCGCCCTCGCAGCCTCCCCGGTAGACTCATGCCAAGCCCCCCGCGTGGTGGTACCTCTCCGAACTCCCCCAGGGCAGGAATGCAGCAAGGGTAGGAGAGCTCTTCCAGGTACGCGGGGGGCGCTCACGTCTCACAGGGCCCCAGCCGCGTCCCGGGCGTCATCTGACGTCGGGGGCCCCGGCCCGTCGCGCCGCGGTACTGACGCAGCGCCATGTTCTCGATGTCCTCCGGACGCGTGCGCGCGACGTACACCTCGCGTCCGAAGCCGCCCGTCGGCGCACGGGTGCCCTACACGACGATCCACCCGTCATCGGCGACGCTCGCCGTCCCCCACGTCATGTGGTCGAGCGTGTCGTCGTCTGCGCTCAGCGCGACGGTCTCGAGGCGGCGCGCCGCCCCGCCCTCCGGCACGACGAAGCGCGTCACCGACGTGCCGAGCAGCGTGAACCCCCAGAACCCGCCGTGCCGCCTGATCGTGTTGGTGCAGACGAAAAGCTCGCTCCATCGACCGCGATCAAGGCTGATGACGCAGGTCGGCCACGCCGCCAACCGCTCGCCCGCAACACCGGGATCGGGGATGACGGCGACGCCCGTCAGCACCTGCGCGAAGCACCCCCGCGTGCTGATGAGCATCGAGTTCGACACCATGGTCGCCCCGTGGCCGGGCGCGCGACGCGTGTCGCCGAGCAGCCACATGACGCGTCCGTCGCCGAGCGGCGCGGCGTGGCGGGCGACGCGTCGCGGCATGGCGTCAGGCTACGAGCCGCCGCTCATCACCGAAGGGGTTTTCACGCACCTACTCTCCGCTCAGCTTGGCGCGCTGCACCTCGAGGGCCAGCTCGCCCGCGACGTCGGGTTCGCGCGGCGCGCCGAGCCCGTTGACGGCGGGGCTGAGGCGCCGTTCGACGGCGAGGGTGACGGCGGCCGCGCCCACGCATCCGAGGACGAGCGCGAGCGTGTACCAGCCGGCCAGGGCGTGCCCGATGAGCAGGCCCGCGAACGGCGGGCCGACGATCTCGGCGAGGTGGAAGGCTCCCGCGGAGGCAGAGTTGTAGCGCCCGCGCAGGGCGTCCGGGGCGAGGTCGTTGACCATGGCGGGCAGCGTCGGCTGCAGGAACGTCTCGCCGATGCCGAAGATCGCCGCCGACGCGCAGACGAGGACGCCGGCCATCGTCGCGGAGCGCTCCCCCGACCAGCCCGCGAGGCCGAGCACGGTCCACGACAGCGACCACAGGCCGCACATGAGCAGCAGCGCGCGCGTGCGCCGCCTGCCGGAGACGAGCCGCAGCACGAGGATCTGCACGACGACGATGACGGCCGTGTTCGCCGCGTACGCCCAGCCGAGCACCTGCGTCGAGACGTGCGCCACGCTGCGGGCGAAGGCCTGGAATCCGACTCCGAACTGCGCGTAGCCGATGAAGGCCGTGATGAATCCGAGCAGCACGAGCAGCCGCATCGTCGGCTCGCGCAGCACCTGCGCGTAACCGCCGCGCGGCGCGTCGCCGTCAGGGCTCGAGGGGTGCTCGACGCGTCCGCCGTGGTGTCGCAGCGGACCCAGGTACAGCGCGAGTGGGACGAGGAACGTCGCGGCGTCGATGACGTACACGAGCTCGAACGTCGACGGCCGCGTCACGTCGACGATGGCCCCGCCGAGCACCCCGCCGATGCCCATGCCCAGGTTGAGCAGCGTGAAGTTGAGACCGAAGAAGAACTGCCGTTGGTCCGACGGCATGACGCTCGCGACCATCGCCTGCACGGCCGGGAAGATCACCCCCGTCGCGATTCCGGAGAGCGTCAATGCCAGTGCGGCCCGCCCGACGTCGTGCGCCCCGGCCATGAGCAGTTGCCCGGCGATCTCGAGCCCGACGGCCGTGATGACGACGCGACGCGCACCGACACGGTCGATGACGACACCGCCGGGGCCGACGGCGAGCAACCCGACGATCGCGGGCAGGGCCAGCAGGATGCCCGTCACCTGCAGGCTGAGGTGGCGCACCTCGTGCAGGTAGGTGACGCCGAACGGCATGATGAGGCCGGTGCCGATGAAGTCGAACACGATGCTGACGAGCATGAGCTTGGCCGCGAGCGGCAGGTCGCTCCAGCGCACACGGGCTGCGCGGGTGTCGTCGGGGCTCGTGTTGTCGTGCGTCACGCCCCCATGGTGACAGCCCGCACCGACGAGCCCCTGCGCACCCGTCGTTCCCCGGCTGTTCCCTCGACGCTGCTTGCACCGCCCGACTTGGGCGCATGCGCCGCGGTGCAGTACAGTTCTCGGCGGAGGATTCGCATAGTGGCCTAGTGCGCACGATTGGAAATCGTGTTGGGGATGAAACCCCTCATGGGTTCAAATCCCATATCCTCCGCCACACGTGATCGATGCCCCGCCGGGTTCGCCCGGCGGGGCATCGTCGTGTCTGCGCGCCGAGGGACGGTCGCCGTCGGCGTGGGTGCGCGGCCCGCCGTACACTGGGCACTTCCGGGGGTGGTTCGTCGTCGTGCGAGCCGGGTCGAAAGGATCGTGATGATGCGCCGAACCGCCAGCACTGCAGCGGTTTTCGTCGTTGCCGCAGGTGCGTTGACGGGGTGCTCGAGCGACAAGCCGAAGCAGGCTGCGCCGACGTGCCCACCCGGCAACCCGTCGCCGTCACGCACGGTCGCGTGGTCGAGCATCTACGCCAACGTCTACAACGCGAGCGACCGCAGCGGTGAGGGTGCCACCGTCGCGAAGCAGCTCGGCTGGCGCGGCATGCACACGCTGGACGTCAAGAACGACCCATTGAGCGACGATCGTCCGACCCCCAAGTTCGCCGAGATCCGGTACGGCAAGAACGGCCGCACGATCGCGCTCAACGTCGCCAAGCAGATCCCCCACGCAAACCTGTATCAGGACGAGCGCACGGATCCGACGATCGACATCGTCATCGGCAACAAGTTCTCGCTGACGCCGCGCCCGCCGCGCGCGGTGAAGGACGTCTCCGTCACCGTCCTCAACACGACGTTCATGCCGGGCCTCGCGGCGGACGTCGCCGGTCGGCTCGGCAAACAGGGTTTCCACGCGGACGCCGAGGCGAACGACAAGGCGTACTATCCGAACGACTCCGCCGTCATCGTGTACGACGAGGAGGGCCTGCCCGACGCGCAGCGCCTGCAGATGAGTATCCCCGGTTCGCGGTTGCTGCAGGACACGCAGACGAAGGGCGCTGTCGACATCAAGGGTTCGACCGTGCGCCTGTATCTGGGTTCGAAGTGGCCGACGAACGGCAAGGTCGTGCCCTTGTCGCAGGCGACGGCGTCGCCGAATGCGTCGCCGTCAGCGTCGGGCGGCTGCTGAGGGAAACAAGCTCTGGCAGGTGGAAGTCACACGAGGGACGCCCTGGTCGGGCGTCCCTCGTGTGCCGTGGGTGCGCGCGTCCCTGGTGCGCCGATCGTCAGCGTCGGCGGGCGGTGCCGAAGAGGCTGCGGGTGATCTCGCGGCCGATCTGGGTGCCGGCGGAGCGCATGAACGACTTGAAGGCGGAGGAGTGGACGACCTGGCTGACCATGCCGGGTTCTTCCTTCTCCTTCTTGGCGGGCGCGTGGGGCGCTTCGGGAGCGGGTGGGTTCTGCGTCGCGTCCGCGTCGTTCCCCGCACCCGCTGTGTCGGGCGTCAGGCGTCCCTGCAGTTTCTCGTAGGCCGATTCGCGGTCGATCGCTTCGGAGTACTTGGGTGCGAGCGGCGACGACGACACGATGCGGTCCATCGTCTCGGGTGAGGCCGGGCCCATCTTCGACGTCGGTGCGAGCATGCGCGTCCAGGCGACGGGCGTCGGGGCGCCGGTCTCCGACAGCACGGTGACGATCGCTTCGCCGGTGCCGAGCGTCGTCAGCAGCTCTTCGAGGTCGTAGCCGCTCTTGGGGAAGGTGCGCACGGTCGCGGTGAGCGCCTTCTGGTCGTCGGGCGTGAAGGCGCGCAGCGCGTGCTGGACGCGGTTGCCGAGCTGGCCGAGGACGCCGGACGGCACGTCCTTGGGCGTCTGGGTGACGAAGAAGACGCCGACGCCCTTGGAGCGGATGAGGCGGACGGTCTGCTCGATCTGGTCGACGAACGCCTTGCTCGACTCGTCGAACAGCAGATGCGCCTCGTCGAAGAAGAACACGAGCTTCGGCTTGTCGAGGTCGCCCGCTTCGGGCAGTTCCTGGAAGAGGTCGGCGAGCATCCACATGAGGAACGTCGAGAACAGTGCGGGCTTCTCGGCCACGCTCGGCAGTTCGAGGCAGGTGATGATGCCGCGCCCGTCGGCGCCGGTGCGCATGAGGTCGGACGTGGCGAACTCGGGTTCGCCGAAGAACACCTCGGCGCCGCCATCGGCGAACGCGATGAGGTTGCGCAGGATGACGCCGGCCGTCGCGGAGCTGAGCCCGCCGAGGTTCTTGAGGTCGGCCTTGCCCTCGTCGGACGTCAGGTGCGTGATGACGGCGCGCAGGTCCTTGAGGTCGAGCAGGGCGAGCCCGTTGGCGTCGGCGTAGTGGAAGATGAGGCCGAGGCTGGATTCCTGGGTTGCGTTGAGCCCCAGCACCTTCGACAGCAGCGTCGGGCCGAACGAGGTGACGGTGGCACGCACAGGCACACCCTTGCCCTCGCCGCCGAGGCTGAGGTATTCGACGTCGAAGCCCTTGCCCTCCCACGCCTGCCCGACGTCCTTCGCGCGGGCGGCGACCTTGTCGTTCGACTCACCCGGTTCGGCGAGACCGGACAGGTCGCCCTTGATGTCGGCCATGAAGACGGGCACGCCGTTGGTGGCGAGCTGCTCGGCCATGAGCTGCAGCGTCTTGGTCTTGCCCGTTCCGGTGGCGCCGGCGATGAGGCCGTGGCGGTTCATCATCGACAGCGGCAGGCGCACCTGCACGTCGGGCTTGGCGGTGTTGTCCTCGACGGCTGCGCCGAGCTCGAGGGAGGCGCCGTCGAAGGCGTATCCGCTGCGGATGGCTTCGAGCTGATTCTTTTCGGTCACGTCGTGAGCGTATCCGCCCGGCGCGTGCGCGCCCAGCACTGTCGGCACATAAAATAGGGCCGTGATCTTCAAGGCCGTGGGCGATTCGCGCCCCTACCCCGACCATGGCCTCGTCACGCCCAAGGACTGGTCGCCGGTGACGCCTCGGGTGGTGCGTCTGGCGGATCTGACGACGACTCGTACGACGCTCGATCTGTCGGCGCTATTGTCGGAGGATTCGACGTTCTACGGCGACATCTTCGCGCATGTCGTCGCGTACGAGAACGAGTTGTACTTGGAGGACGGTCTGCATCGCGCCTTGCGGGCCGCCTTGCAGTCGCGCGCCACCTTCCACGCAAGGGTCTTGTCCCTATGAGTTATGTCCGCGACAACGGTCTCGCTCGGGCGCGCAAGCGTCGCGAGCGCCGTTCCATCGCCATCCTCGTCTTCTGCGCGCTGCTCGTGCTCGGCGCGATCGTGTTCGCGGCGACGTTCATCTCGTCGCCGAGCAAGCAGAACGGCCCGTGCCCGAACGGGACGGTGAGTTCGGCGCCGCCGGAGATCGCGTCTTTCACGCTCAACGTCTACAACGCCAGCGGATCGAAGGGTGCGGCCGGAACGGCTGCGGAGGCGTTGCGCACGCACGGGTTCAGGATGGGTGTCGTCGGCAACGACCCGTATCAGCACAGCGAGGACGGTGTCGGCGAGGTGCGTTTCGGCCCTGACGGCGCGGCGCTGGCGAAGCGGTATGTCGCGACGTTGGTGCCGGGCGCGAAGCTCGTGCAGGACGGGCGTGACGGCAACAGTGTGGATGTCGTCGTCGGTTCGTCGTTCCCGACGATCGCTGCGGCGCCTGCGTCGCCGTCGCCGTCGCCGGTGTGCAAGTGACGGTTCGTTCATCTCGTTTTTGCTCCGACGCATCGCTGTTGTAATGTTCTTACCGGTGGCGTGTCCGAGCGGCCTAAGGAGCACGCCTCGAAAGCGTGTGTGGGGGTAACTCCACCGTGGGTTCAAATCCCACCGCCACCGCCAGAGATGCGGAAGACCCCCTCCGGGATCAGCGACGAAGTCGCCCCGGAGGGGGTCTTCCGCATCTCTGAATGAGCACGGGGGATTTGGGAGGAGGCAGGCGGCAGCGAGCGAAGCGAGCTCCCGCCCCGCCGACGGAGTCCCACCGCCACATGACGCACACGTGACACGCACTTGACCCACCCTCGACGCGTCGCTGACGCCACACCGGCCGCACCTGCGACCCACCACCTGCCGTACTCAAGACGACGCACCGCCAGCGTCATCGACCGGAGTTGTGACGCAATATTCTCGCGGCTGTAGCAACTCCACCACACTTGGTCACGTGTCCATCTACGATGGCAGCGCTGAACAACCAGGCAGCACGCAACCCACCCCTGTGGGGGAGCACAAACTCCCACCGAACGGGCACAGTTCTTTACACGAACGCGTGGGCTCTTCACCCTCGCCCGCGTGCATCGTCCTAGTTATCGACCGTCGGCCCCAGGCGAAGCACCCCCGCAGAACAAAAAGAGCACAGACGGTGTATAAAGTGTTCAAGGAGCGAACGTGGGTTCCCTCCTGTGCAACATGGGTTTTCTGCAAACCCTGAACCTGCCTGAAGGAGCTCCGATGCCGTCGCCCGTCAGAGATCGTATGATCTCCGGTGCCCTCGACCTGCTCGCCCGCCGTGGCCTGCAGGCCACCTCGTTCGCAGAGGTGACGCAGGCGACGCAGACACCGCGCGGCTCGATCTATCACCACTTCCCCGGCGGCAAGCAGGAACTCGTTCTCGCCGCCATCGACCTCAACGCCCAGCAGTGGCTCGACGTCGTGGCGTCGGTCGAACGTCGTTCGCCTGAACAAGTCGTCAGCGAACTGCTCGGCCGCCTGCGGACCTACCTCGACGAGACGAAGTTCGAGGCCGGCTCGGCCGTCGGCGCGGTCACCGTAGCTGCCGAGAACCCGACGCAGCTCGAACACTGCCGTGCAGCGTTCGACGCGTTCAAGGGTGGCCTCGCGAAGGCCCTGACCGACTGCAGCGTCACCACTGCCGCAGCGCGCGAGTACGCGAGCCTGCTCACGAGCTCGATGATCGGCATGACGATGACGGCCCGCTCAGCTCGCAGTTACGACGGTTTCGACGCGAGCGCCCGCCAGCTCGTCGACAGCGCGCGTCGCCTGCCGCGCAGCTGACCTGAACGCCACCTCGCCGGGATCACCCACCTGCGACGGCGCGATGACGTCGTGTCGCACCCACCGCCCGCTCGCGTCCACGACGATGGACCCATGACCTCGCACGAGCCTTTCGACGAGCACGCCTCCCGACCCAACGGCACCGATTCGTGGCTGAGTGGCGCCGCCGCAGAACCGGCAGGCCGGCGGGCGGGCAGGGGCAGCGCAGGCGACGAACGGCCCGATCTGAACCTGTCCGTCACGGCCGTCGTGCTCGCCGGCGGCACGTCGCGGCGCTTCGGCGGCGCTCAGGACGACAAGCTGGACGTATCGCTCGGCGCCCGCAGCGTGCTCGATTCGACGCTGGCCTCGCTCCCGACATCATGGCCCGTCATCGTCGTCGGTCCGCCGCGCGCGATCCGTCGCGAGCAGGTCACCTGGGTGCAGGAGGATCCGCCCCTGGGCGGCCCGGTCGCTGCCCTGGCGCGGGCGCTCGACGTCAGCACCGGCGAGTGGATAGCCCTCGTCGCCGGCGACACGCCCCGGGGCGGCCATGCCCTCCCCGGCCTCCTCGACGCGGCGTTGACGATGCGGGCGACCAGCACGTCCTGCCTCGACGGAGCGGTCGCCGTCGTCGATGGCCGTCGTCAGCCGCTTCTCGCGGTGTATCGCGCCGATGCCCTGGCCGCGGCCTGCGAGGCGATCGGGAACCCTGCCAGCGCGTCGATGCGTGCGTTGCTTGCATCCCTCGCTCTCGCTGAGACCCCCGTCGACCCGGGCGACGCCCGCGACGTCGACACCGTCGACGATCTGGCGTTTCATCGTGCGCGGGGCGCGTCGTAGGGTCGAGGAATGAAGGCGATCATGCTGTCCGAATTCGGTGACGAGAACGTCATGACCCTTGCCGAGGTGCCCGATCTGCCCGCGCCCGAGGGCGACTCGATACGCATCAAGGTCGCCGCCGCGGGTGTCAATCGGGCGGACCTGCTGCAGCGTCAGGGGCACTATCCGCCGCCTGCCGGAGAATCCGACGTCCTCGGCCTCGAAGTCTCCGGCACGATCGACGCGCTCGGGCCCGACGTCGTCGGCTGGCGCGTCGGTGACGAGGTGTGCGCGCTGCTTGCGGGCGGCGGCTACGCCGAGTACGTCAACGTCCGCGTCGGCCAGGTGCTGCCCGTGCCGCGCGGCGTCGATCTCATGACGGCCGCCGCGTTGCCGGAGGTGGCCGCGACGGTGTGGTCGAACGTCGTCTTCACCGCTGACCTGCAGCCCGGTGAACTGCTGCTCGTGCACGGCGGCAGCAGCGGCATCGGCACGATGGCGATCCAGTTGGCGACGGCGCTCGGCGCGCGCGTCGCCGTCACCGCCGGTTCGGCCGAAAAGCTCGCCGCATGCAAGGCGCTCGGCGCACAGATCCTCATCAACTACCGCGAGGAGGACTTCGTCGACGCCGTCGCGGCAGAGGGTGGCGCCAACGTCATCCTCGATGTCGTGGGCGCCAAGTACCTGAGCCGCAACATCGACGCTCTCGCGCCCAACGGCCGGCTCGTCATCATCGGCATGCAGGGCGGGGCCAAGGCCGAGCTCGACCTCGCGAAACTGCTCGCCAAGCGCGCCCAGGTGACGGCGACGTCGCTGCGTTCGCGTCCGCTCGCGGAGAAGGCCGCGATCGTGCGCGAGGTGCGCGACACGGTGTGGCCGCTCGTCGAATCGGGCGCCGTGCGGCCTATCGTCCACGCCACCTACCCGCTCGCGCAGGCAGCGGACGCGCACCGCGAACTCGCCGCGTCGGGTCACATCGGCAAGGTGCTGCTCACGCTCTGAGCGCGGCACGCTCTGCAACGGGGTAAGCGGAGTGACTGGGCGGCCGGGTGCGGGGTGCGCCGGCCCGGCGCACCTCTGGGAGCTGCGATCCCGCATGACAGGGTTTCAGCCCTGACCTGCGCATGCGGAACCCCGTGGGGCATGCGTCGACGCCTTCCTCCTCCCCTCGCTGACCTCCACACCCGACGCCCCGTCACCCGTCGATTCAAGGCCCCCCCTTCAAATCTCCCCGCCGCGTTTCCCCCTTCCCCAGCCCCTGACCTAGGTATGCTGCGAAAGCCCGAAGAATTGACCTAGTGAGAGCGGTTGTCATGTCAACACGTATGCGCATCGCAGCAACAAGCCTGCCCTCGTCTTCGGCGTGTCTCTTGTGACGCCGACAGCCCTGGCGGCTGAGAAGCCCGTGCCCGCAGCTCAGAGCTCAACCGACCGCTCTAGCGACGCAGAGTGCCTTGACCAGTTCCTCAAGGGTGGCGAGGCGAAGGCAACGCCCTTCATCCAGGCGAGCAGTCAGGAAGAAGCAATCAAAAAGCTCAATGACTACCAATGTGGAAAGGGCGCATCGGTACGTTTTACAACACCCAACTATGGGCCTTGCACGCTAAACCCCGGTGCAGTTTACCTGCGGAAGGAATATGACTACAAGGCTGCGGGTAATAAGCATATCACGACATGCACCACGCCCGTAACATCTATCACTCACGCTGAAGAGATTCACTACAAGTGGTATGCGTGGTGGAAGAAGGCCGGCGGCACAACGATGTCAGGTGGTCGCAATATCGCAAAGCTCGAGCAGAAGAACGTGG
This sequence comes from Dermacoccus sp. Ellin185, assembly GCF_000152185.1. Lineage (NCBI taxonomy): Bacteria > Bacillati > Actinomycetota > Actinomycetes > Micrococcales > Dermacoccaceae > Dermacoccus > Dermacoccus sp. Ellin185. Next base: position 12,562 of record NZ_AEIQ01000066.1, read on the forward strand.
TGAAGACCTGCAAGGGAACCACGAACACCACGTTTATTGGTTCCACGCTCGGTACGATCGTTTGGAAAAACAAGACCTACTACGCGCGGTCCTACACGAAGGTTGCTCAACTGAAGCGCACGATGTAGGCATGATCGCAGTCTTCGTAGACGGCTCAGCCAAGGTCGCACTCACGTCGGAAGACGAGCTTCTGAAGATCCTTGATAGCAACAAAAATCTTAGGACAAGAGTCTCATGGGAAGACTTGGACCTAGCCGGTGCAGCTCGGATTGAGAATAATCTGTACATTTGGGCTGCTGGAGACCTGAACGAATCGCCAGCGATTGCTTCAGCCCATGCAACATCAGAAGAAGCGACCGCCTGGATTGAAGATGACCCGATGAAACAATCTGGGTATTCAGCCGAAGTTCTGAGCCTCATTCGCC